>NZ_BAVR01000037.1 GCF_000521465.1 Acetivibrio straminisolvens JCM 21531 | reverse complement strand
TGAAAAATTTATGAATATATATTATATATAAATCAAATTATGAAAGGGGTTTTATCATGCTGGATGAGGAGCTTTGCAGGCGGAGTGGTGTTCTCGGGAGACAAAGTCCTTCTTCTTAAAAACGAGAGGGATGAATGGGTGCTTCCGAGAGGAGTAATGCACGATGGAGAACTTTCGAGTGAAGCAGCAGTGAGAAGAATCAGGGAGGAATCCGGTATAGCCACTGAAATCGTATTCACAGCCGGACAGACAAGTTACGAATTCTCATCTACAACGCATAAAAAACCCTTCTGCAACAAAACTACATGGTATATCATGAAATCCCTTAACGGAGAAAATAAAATGAAAAATAACAGTTCAAGATTCATGGACTTTGTTAGAATTGACGAAGCCATGAATCTTATTAATTCAGGCCATGACAAGTCATTGGTGAGCCTGTCGTATAAAAAATACCGTGAATTGGAGCAAAATAAAGAGAAAGAATACGCTTTAAATTAATATAATTAATAAGACTATAAATAGAGACATAAAAAGTGAAGGGGTAAAATGCCCCTTCACAAAAACTTAAAACTTAAAAACATACTTGCCAATTACATGGTCGAGAGGAATAGGGCCGACCATTCTGCTGTCATAGCTGTTGTTTCTGTTATCCCCCATCACAAAAACATGGCCTTCCGGCACGACTACTACCTCATCGGAAGTGTAAAGCATGGGCTCTTTTATATAGGGCTCATCCAGAGCAATACCGTCCCTGTAGACTTTTCCGTCCTTGAATTCAAGCGTGTCGCCAGCCTTGCCGATAACCCTCTTTATCCAAAAAATTTCATCAATGTTCTTGTTGAAATGATAAGAAATGGCATTGTATCTGAGACTGTCCGTTATATCATCGATGACGGTACGGGGCCTGTCAATTCGTTTATCTATAATTACGATATCTCCGTAATCAGGTTCAAATCCTAAAGTATGAACCAGTTTGTTTACCAATACCCGGTCATTGTTATGCAAAGTGGACTCCATGGAAATTCCCTGAACCATAGTAGCTGCAACACAAAAATTGTAATTGAAAGGCCGAAAACAATGGCAAGGAGAATATGGCCGGTCCAGCTTAAAATTTCTTTGACAATTTTCACAATATATTCCTCCCTAAAAGCATGTTATCTATTCTATTGATTTGATAATATTATACCTCATTCTATGTACATTTTTCTAGTACTATCGAAAAACTATAGAGTAAGAGGCTATATAATGTTAAAATATAGACAACGGAAAAAATTTGAGAGTAAAATAAAAAGGTGGTTAGTGTTGGATAAGGTATATAAAACAGTATTAAACCATGCAATGTATGAAATTGAAGAGAAAAAATCCAGGTTTATAGCGTCGGTAAAGCCGGTATCAACCGAAGAGGAGGCAGCGGAGTTTATTGAAGAACTAAAATCAAAGTACTGGGATGCTAATCATAATGTTTATGCATACTATATTGGTGGAAAGAATATTATACAGAAGTTCAGCGATGATGGTGAGCCGTCGGGAACTGCCGGACTTCCTGTGCTTGAAGTTATAAAAAAATGGGGCTTCGGGATCTGGTGGTTGTGGTAACAAGGTATTTCGGAGGTACTTTGCTTGGTGCTGCAGGGCTTATACGGCATATGGCAAAAGCGCATCAATGGGTATAGAAGCAGCCCAAATTGTGACAAAAAAGCTTTGCACCCAGGTAAATATAGTTTTGGAGTATACCTTGTTTGGGAAGGTTCAAAATATCCTTATTTCAGAAGGGTTTACGATAAAAGATGTTATATATGAACAGGATGTGGAGATAATAGTATTTGTTCCGTGTGATGATGTTGAAACCTTTATTGATATGATCAATGAAGCAACAAATGCAAGAGCAATTATCCAAAAGGGAGACAGCTGCTATATCACATTAGACTCCCAGGGAAAAATTATAATATAGATTGAGGAGGAAGTGCTATGCTGGAGGAAAAAATGCTGGAGAAAAAAGTATGGGCCGTTGTAGGTGCCAGTGATAATCCGGATAAGTTTGGAAGCAAAATTTATAAAAAGCTTAAATCAAAGGGATATAAAGTATATCCTGTGAATCCCAACTATGAAACAATTGATGGGGATAAATGCTACAGTGATTTGTCATCCCTTCCGGAAGTGCCGGAGGTTATTGATATGGTGGTTGCTCCAAAGCATGGGATGAAGGTTATAGAAGAAGCTTCAAGGCTTGGAGTGCAAAATATCTGGTTGCAGCCGGGGACCCATAACAAAGAGATTATGGAGCTTATTGAAAGCAAGGGATTAAATGCTGTTCAAGCATGTGTCCTTGTGGCTTTGGGATAGAGAGGGAATGGCAAGGTTTTGAGACTATTGCGGTATAAATAGTGCGAGATAGAAGTACGGGATTTTATGGGGCTATGAAATAAATATCGGAAAATTCGATATTGATAGCCTCAATTATTTTGCTCTGGGAATTTTGATTGCCGGAATCATGCCATTGGTTTTCTTCGCAAAGTTGTATGGGGAGAGATATTATAAATTCGCTTCCTTTATTTTCCTCACTCCTTACTTTTATAACTCCGTTGTGAAGGGCAACGAAGGACTTTACAATGGAGAGGCCTATGCCGGATCCGTCAATTTCTGCGGTGAGACCGTTGTTTACCTGACGATAGCGTTCAAAAATGGCAGCCTGCATATTTTTGGGTATTCCAATGCCTGTATCTTTGACTCTAATAATTACGTTGTTGAATCTTTTGGCAACCTTTACCGAGATTTTGCCTCCCGGGTTGGTAAATTTGATGGCATTGGACAAAAGGTTTAGAATTATTCTTTCAATCTTGTCAATGTCCACAGCGGTAATAATTTCTTCATTGAGGGTGTCGAACTCCAAAGTCAAACCTTTCTGCTCCACATAGGGGATTACGGAGCTGGTTATGTCCTCTACCAGATATACAATATTGCAATTTACCGGGTTTGTTTTTATGTAGCCCGAATCAATTCGGCTGATATCCAGAATATTGTTTATCAGTCTTAAAAGCCTGTAGCAATTCTGTTTTATAGTAATCAAATGCCGGGTTGATTTTCTTCGATCGCTTTCGTCGAGAGGATATTTTTGACTTATAAGTTGTATGGCTCCAAGAATAACACTTAATGGGGTTTTTAGCTCATGGGACATGTTGTAGAAAAACTCTGACTTTAGACTGCTTGATTTTATGGTTTTTTCATAGAGTGAGGTGAGGTTTCGGATCAGTTCATTCTTTTCTTCAAGTTCACGTTGGTACTGTTTTTTATATTTTCAATATCGTCAAAATGTTGTGAAGTAATTTTGTTCAATTTTTTATGGGCATATACTATAACCGATATAACGGCAATAGAAATCAGGACCTCCAATACCAGGATGAAAATGTTTTGAGCAAGCAGCAGGTCGAGGAGGACACTATTATCTGTATCAGATTCGTCGGTTATTTTGAACATGAATGAAATAAAACCGACACCTGCAATGACTAAATGTGCAAGCACAGAATATATTATAATTCTCGTGCATGTGCCAATACAAGGTTTGCTGTTCATAGTACCAACCCTTACTTTATAATAAGTATTATGTACTTAACATAGAATAATATAGAGTTATATACATAAAATGTCATACCTATTTTATACAATAAAAGCAAATATGTAAATACATTTTTGAAATTCGTGACAAAAAAACTTCTAATTAATTCAGAAAACCTTTATTAAATAGCCGTTTAATATTATAATTTATAGAGGACAAAACTATATGGGCTTTATATAGTTATTTATATATATTGTTTAAGGAGGTATTTTATGGCGGGGCATTCGAAATGGGCCAATATAAAACATAAGAAGCAAAAAACAGATGCTCAGAAAGGAAAAATATTTACAAAGCTCGGAAGGGAAATAGCTATAGTTGTAAAACAAGGAGGACCGGACCCGGAAGTCAATTCAAAGCTCAAGGACGTTATTGCCAAGGCGAAAGCTGCCAATATGCCCAATGACACCATAATGAGGAGTATTAAGAAGGCGGCGGGTGAAATTGATTCAACCAATTATGAAGAGGTGGTATATGAAGGCTATGGCCCCGGCGGTGTAGCTGTTATTGTTGAAGCCATGACAGATAACAGAAACAGAACTGCGGGCGAGGTCAGGCATTTGTTTGATAAATTCGGAGGCAACCTTGGGACAACGGGCTGTGTGTCATTTATGTTTGATAAGAAAGGCGTAATATTGATTGAAAAGAGTGACAAAGTTAAAGAAGATGACCTTATGATGAAAGCTTTGGACCTTGGAGCAGAGGACTTTACCGCTGAGGATGAGTATTTTGAAATAATTACTGCGCCGGAAGATTTCTCAAAAGTGAGGGAAGGTCTCGAACAAGACGGATATGAATTTGTTGAGGCAGAAGTTGAAATGGTTCCCCAGACCACGACCACATTGACCGATCAAAAGCAAATTGATTTTATGGATAGGCTCATTGAAAACCTGGAAGATCTGGATGATGTGCAAAACGTTTATCATAACTGGGACGGAGAGTAAAAACTTGATTTAGATGACTTTTCCCGCCTTCCTGTATTGATTAAAGGCATACAGGAAGGTGTTTTTAATTTTAAAAAATTTTTTATTTTTAAAAGAAGGGGCTCACGGGCAAAGTTTAAGCCTTTTGGTAAAAACGAAGTTTAGTATTAATTTCCCATAAGTATTAACAAGACGAAAAATTTTTGATATTATATATGCGTCGAGGAAGGAGAGGATAGTTTTGAGTAATATGGTTTACGATATTCTTGAAAACCAGATAAAAAATGAAATCGACAAGAGTATAGAGAAGTTTGGAGTTAAAACATATGACGTTTCGGTTGACGCAGATGGGTGTTTGAGTATTAAAGTTGTTCTTGTTTCGAATGAAGTGGAAATAAAAAATATATGCTAAAAGTTTTTTTACTATCATGCCGGATTAAATGGAAAAACCAGGTGCCTGTTGTCAGAAGGGGTAAGGCACCTGGTTTTTTATGCTTAGGCTTTGTTGTCAACGCGGGCTGCTTCTCTAAAGAGCAGGCTTATGCTATACAGCCCGGCAATACCAACTATAGAATATATTGTTCTGGTAATAAATGAGCCTATGCCAAACAATTCTGCTACAAGATTATAATCGAAAAGTCCCACCAAAAGCCAATTTAATGCTCCGACGATAACTAAAACCAAAGCCAGTCTATCCAAAGGTGTTCTATCCATAATTACAACTCCTTTTTATTAAATTAAACTTTTTATTAAATTATATCTGTATTATTACCGACGGAAAATTAAAAATTCATAGCAAAAAATGAATTGGCACGAAAATAAAAATCTGGAAAAATACTATCCCAGAAAATCCAGCACACACTGGGATAATATTTGCATTCCAACACTTATGCAGCTTTCGTCAAGGTTGAATTTGCCAGAGTGAAGGTTGTGGAAATTTTTTTCGAAAGGATTGCTGCAGCCCAGATTGAATATGGCCCCGGGGACTTTCAGGGTATAATAGGAAAAGTCTTCAGCCAGCATGGAAGGCTCGGGATTTTCCACTACATTGTCTTCCCCCAGGATTTTTTTCGAGGCATTTGAAATAAGCTTTGCAATTTCTCCATTGTTTATTACCGGAGGATAGCCAAGGTTGTAACTAAAAGAAAAGTCCGCACCTTCTGCTGATGTCATTGAGGCAATTACAGAGTTCATCCTTTCTTGTATCACATTGTGGGTTTCCCGGTCAAAAGCTCTCACAGTACCTTTAATGACAGCCTGTGAAGGAATGACATTGTAGGTATTGCCTGCTTCAAAGCATGTTACCGACAGGATGGCGCTTTTAAAAGGGCTTAAGGTTTTAGGAATAATTGAGGAAAACATATTTATAATATTAACACCTATGGATATTGGGTTGACGGATTTATGGGGTTGGGCTGCATGACCGCCCCTGCCCTTTATTATTATGTCAAATTCGGCAGGCGAAGCCATTACCGGTCCTGTACCTACTGAAATTTGACCTGACTTTAAAAGCGGGGAAACATGAAGGGCAATTATTGCATCGGTGTCAGGATTGTCCAGCGCACCTTCATCAATCATCAAAGCAGCTCCTCCCAGCCCTTCCTCAGCGGGTTGGAAAATAAATTTGACATTGCCGGATATTTTGTCCATAAAGCCGGAAATTATCTTTGCCGTTCCCAAGGCTATGGCGACATGGGCATCGTGGCCGCAGGCATGCATGACGTTTTCATTTTGAGATATATAATCAAAATCATTTTGCTCGGCTATGGGAAGCGCATCCATGTCGGCCCTTATTGCAATTGTCTTGCCGGGCTTTTTGCTTTCAAGGACACCGACAACTCCGGTTTTGGCTATGTTTGAATAAACTTTGCAGCGAGATTTTTCAAAAAATCCGATGCTATGGAGGATGTTCTATATTCATTAAAACCCAATTCGGGGTGTCTGTGAATATCTCTTCTTATGGAAATTATTTCATTAATTATATCGGATGATATTTTTTTGATTTCTTCTGTGTACATTTTTAATCACCTGAATTTTAATATATATCATTTTTCGAACTCATGCAAGCGAGAAAAATTGAGAATACTTGACATTTAAAGATGTATATGATAATCTGTGCAAAACATATGTAAAAATATGCTCTTTTGTTTGGGAGTAGTTTACTGACCCTCTTAAGGAGCATGCTAGAGATATATAAGGAATATATAAAATAACTTTATTATAAAATTTAAGAAAAATTAAATTTTAGGGGGAGTAAAAATGAAAAGTATTTTTATGAGAGGGTTATCATTATTATTGGTAGCTCTAATAACGCTTGGCGTTTTAGCGTTTCCGGGTAATGTATATGCAGAACAGTCAAGCGAAATCGTACGTTATTCGGTATTGGTGTTAGACTTGTCTCCAAGTATGAGCGATGTATCGTTAAATCAAATGAAAAAAGCAGCACAAAAGTTTATATCGCAGGTACTTGATGCTAACGGACAAAATTATGTGGCAGTAATACCTTATTCTCAAAGCGCCGAAATATACTGCGATTTTACCGATGATCCCGAAAAGCTGAAAAATGCAATAAATAATGTGACCAACATTTATAGGAACGGCACAAATACATATGATGGAATGCTTAAGGCTCAAGGAATTTTGTCTTCCGGCAAAATACCTTCCAATGCTATTAAGAACCTTATTTTAATGACCGACGGAATGCCCAATCAACAGTATTCTACTTCCGACGGACCTTATACTATTGAAGATTGTGACTTGTATGAAGCCAATGATTATTCGTACAAGTATGCAAATGCGGTTTATAATTTAGCTCAAGAAATAAAAAAGGATATTAACATATATACATTGGGTTTTTTCCAAGACTTTACTTATTTTTATCCCAAGGAACTGCTTGGGTTTGCCAGGAGATTTCTCCAAGACATTCAAAATAAGGGTTATTATGATATAGATAATGCTGAGGAATTCGAATTTGTTTTTGAAGAAATAGCAGATGATATTATAAAGAAAAGAACCGGGTTGTTTCGTTTCTCGTCTAAAAATAGTATAAATGAAGATTATGTTGCAACATATTTCTATGACGATGATTACTTTTCTCAAGGAGCCTCAATTTACAATCCAAGTCTTGCAACCATGTCTTTGTGTCTTGAACTGTCTGCATGGGCAAGCAATGTTGGAGGGACAAAGGATTATACCGATAAAGCAAGAAATGCCCGTGAACTTTTTGGCGAAATAGGATTTAAAGATTTTGAGACAAACAAATATTTTACGGTAAAACCAAGTGAAGATTCTATTGGTGTTGTTGCAGCTCATAAGGACATAAAAGTTAATGGCAAGAATTATACTGTGATTGCGCTGGCCGCAAGGGGTGGAGGTTATGAAGCGGAATGGGCAGGCAACTTCACAGCGGGTACAACAGGTCAACATAAGGGCTTTAAAACTGCCAGCGATGAAGCGTATAGATTTCTTTCCGATTATATAACTCGTCACAAAGGAGAGTTTAAAGAAAATATAAAGCTTTGGCTTGTGGGTTATAGCCGTGCAGGTGCGACAGTTAACTTGCTTGCCGGAAGACTTACCGATGAGGGAGAAATTGCAGGGATACGTTTTGATAAGGAAAACTTGTACGCATATTGTTTTGAGCCGGCTATGGGGGCATTAATGAGTCAAGTTCAACCCGTTAGCAAGTATACTAATATTCATAATATTGTTAATCAAAATGACTTGGTAACTAAAGTTGCACCTAGTGCTTGGGGATTTACACGGTATGGTGTTGATGAAAGAGTGATTCCTACAAAGCTCACATCAAGCAATTCAGAACTTTTTGCCAAAATGCTTGAAAAATTTAAAGAGCTTGATACGGAATGGGTACGTGAATCTATTGTAGGAGATAAACATATAGTTGACACGTTCCAAGGAAAAAAGATTAATCCGGATATAAGTGTTGACTTTGGGCATTGGGAAAAACGAACCGGTATTTTTGGAATTGAATATTGGGTATGGGTTCCGAATTTTGAGGTGGATGTACGTTTAATAGAAAATGACAACATAACAATGGCTCAATTTTTGGACGAATTGATCCTTTCCCTTGCTACAGGAATTAAAAACCGCGAAAATTATGCCGAGAAGTTGCAGGGGGCTGTAAGGCTTGCTGCTGCTGAATTTATGGGCGGGCATTATGAGTCTTATAAATGGGATAAAGCTATTAAGAAGTTTGAGGAAAAGTTGGACGCTCATATATACGATATTGCGGTAGAATACTTATGGGGTGGTATCGACGGAGTTGCCGACCTCATTACGGAATATTTTGTTGAGAGTCTTTCAGAAGCGGGCATTGATCTTAATGCCTATGGACAAATACCAACTGCCATTAAAGAAGCTATTGCAGTTATTGCAAGGACAATTGTTGCTTCAGTTAAATTAAATGGGGGAGATGACTTAATAACACTTTTCAGTGAAGGCAATGCGAGTAAATTGTTTGCGGCACACTACCCCGAGCTTTGCCTTGCTTGGTTGCAAATTCAGGATGTAAATTATACTCCGGAGGGCAGAAGACTGTTTATAATAGATTGCTATAGAAAAATTTACATAAATTGTCCGGTAGATGTCAATGTATATAATTCTAAGGGTGAACTTGTAGCACAATTCATTGATGATGAGCCTCAAGAAATAGATGGAAGTACCATTGTGGCAAGGTTTAATTCAAACAAGGAAAAGATTGTATACCTTCCGGCCGATGACACGTTCAGTATTGAGATTATTGCAACAGATGACGGAGAATTAAATTATTCTGTGTGCGAATTCAGTCAAGATACTGGTACATATGCGAAAATTGTAAATTACTATGATGTCCCTATTGCTAAGGGGGATATACTAAATGCTGTTGTTCCGAAATTTTCCGATGAAGATGCTGCCAATACCGGTGAAGGCTCCGGCGTAAATTATTCATTGGCAAATAGCACAGGTGAGTTAACGCCGTCGATGGAAGTCTCCGGTCAATCGGCTCGAGATTCGGTATATATTGTAAATGTAACAAGCGATAATTCCGAGGGGGGCACAGTAATTGGCGGCGGTGTATATAGTGCAGGTTCGTTTGCGCAAGTATCTGCAATAGAATATGAAAAATGTGATTTTGCCGGATGGTATAAAAATGGAGTGCTTGTATCGACGGATAAATCCTATCGTTTCCGGGTTGAGGAGGACACATATTTGACTGCAAAATTTGAAGGCAGCCGTCCAAGTCCAAATACAGCGAGTACTTACGAGCTAAAGATAGAAGCCGGTACGGGAGGCAGAATTACTAAAGGGGCAAATGGTTATTATGGGAATGGCTCAATTACTCCGCTTGAAGCAATTCCTGATGACGGTTATCGTTTTAAAAACTGGGTATCGTCAAAGGGAGGAGTTTTTGGCGATAAGAATAGCGAAACTACAACATTTACAATGCCAGGCAATGAAACTGTTGTAATGGCAGTTTTTGAACCGGTATCTTCGTCTACGCCTTCTCCTTCATCATCGTCATCTTCATCTGCACCACTTAAGTATTCTATTACTGCAACTTCAGGTGCTGGAGGTACTGTGACTGGCGGAGGCAAATATAATTCAGGTTCAACAATCACATTGACGGCTGTACCGGATACAAACTATATATTTGACGGTTGGTATGAAAACAATATAAAAATTGATAACGCAGGAGAAAAGTATTCGTTTGTTGTTGCTGAAAATAGGACAATTGAGGCGAGGTTTGTTCATGTTCCGCCTAGTGATGACGGGATATTGCTAAATGACAATAAAGTAAATCTGACACTTAACGAAGACGGAAGCGTAACCATTACGCCAGACGTTCTAGAGGGATTAACCGCTCCCGTATTGTTATATTTGCCTTACGAAAATGGAAGTATAAATCATGTAGGTGTTCTGAAAAAAGATGAGGGAGACGTTATTATTCCGTTTTCAATATACAAAGACGGTAAAATGATCATATTAGTGTCAGAGCCGGGGACTTACGGAGTAATAGAAAACAAAAAGACTTTCACAGATATAGAAGGACATTGGGCATCCGAAACAATTGATTTTATTACATCACGAACATTATTCTACGGTGTCGGAGACAATATATTTGATACAGAAACAGGTATGACCAGAGCAATGTTTGTAACCGTACTCTCAAAACTTGACGGAGCTGACTTGTCAGGCTACAATACTTCTGCATTCTCAGATATTAATGTAAATTCTTGGTACTGCAAAGCAGTTGCATGGGCGGTTGACATCGGGATAGTTTCCGGTTACAGTAAAGAATTGTTTGGCCCGAATGACTTGATAACTGCTGAGCAAATAGCGATTGTGCTTGACAAGTATATGAAATATAAAGGAATTATACTGAAAAAAGATTCGGATAATGTCTTTGTACATGATGAAGAAGTGAGTCCTTGGGCAAAAGATACTGTTATGGATATGTGTCAATATGGATTAATCTTTTACCCGGGAAGCGGTAAGTACACTTACACAGATTTGCATGCAAATTCAATAGCCGAAAACAGCATAGTTTCTCCTAAAAAAGCTGTAAATAGAGCAGGTGTGGCACAAATTTTGAGAGATTTTATCGAAGCATATTTAAAGTAATTGAAACTTAATGCTTAAACGCCCGTTTATCGAGTAATATTTGAAAAATTATTAGCCCAAATGCATAATTACGGCTCAAGAAGATATAAAAGGGAAACGGAGAAGTGTTGAGTAAAATGAGAAAAATTTTAATCATGTGCATTTTTCTTACAATTCTAACAGGATGTTTTCCTGTATTTAACTGGCAGGGTTCTGATGAAAACAAAACCGGGGAAGGTAAAAGTATGTTAAAGGATATTGCTTACAGGAATAAAACTCAAGATTCCGACAGTTATACGGTTTATATCCAAGAAAAGGGTGCTTTTGAACCTTTCTTGGTTTTGAGTTCGGATTATGAAGGAGGAATACTTTTATTAAGAAAATTCCTGTTGGAAGATTTGATTTCCTATAGCGACAGCAAATCATATGGCTCGAAGGGCGGATACTACCCTAAAAGCAACATAGATTATTACTTAAATAACAATTATATATTACAATTTTCTCAGACACTGCAAAATAAGATTTTAGACACCAATGTCAGCGTTTCTACGTTAGAAAGCGTTGAGGGGGAGGTAGTGTAAAAGATACGGAAAAAATACAGCGAAAGATTTTTATTTTGTCTGCTTCGGAAATGAATATTAAAAGCGGTATGGCAAATAACGAAGGCAAACCCCTTGCATATTATAAAGATAATGAAGACTTGAAGGCTACGTATAAAAACGGGGTAGCCGAGGCTTATTGGCTTCGTACCGCATATCTCTGGGATGATATTCAAGCATGGACTGTGGGAGCCGACGGAGTTATTGGCGGAAGCAGTGTGTCCGAAGCTTATGCTATACGGCCTGCATTTTGTCTGCCCAAAGATACATTGATTAGGAAAACAGAATTGAACGGGAAGACTGTATATGTTGTTGAATAAGGGAAAGAGTCCGTTTTATAAATACGGAAATATAAAAGCTTAAGGGGCATTAGGCCCCTTAAGCTTTTTGTCAGGGTTTATACTGTGGCTTTTTTAGTAGCTGGTTTTGACACTTTTTCTTCGAAGAACACAGTCAGGGGAGACTGAATCTGAGTTTTTTGTGACACTATCAAGTGTACACTTGCCATCCTGCTGGTGGACGCAATTTGACGAGCAGTTGATAGTTGTCATAATATCACTCCTGTTAGAAAGAGTATTGTTTAAGTCGGTTGCAGTCAATAAAGCAAGTCTGTTAATATTATGTCCATAAAAACATTAATTATTATCGCTGTAAAAAAAGCTCGGGACATCGAGTCCCTTCGCTTTGGCCTCTTTCATTTCATTCCAAGAGGCCAAATAAAATCCGCACCTTCGAAAAAAGGTGCGGTTTATCTAAACAACCGCCGGTTTTTTAATTGGCCGGCAGTTAGTATCGGAGCATCTGGCAAAAGCAGATATTTATTAACAATATATTTTACGCCCAGTTTGTCTAAAATAGTATATAATTTTTATGTAATAGTGACTAAAAATTAATCTGTTTTCAGTTAAGCTATTTTATACTATGAAAATAAAAAACCAATTGTGATAAATTTTTATATTAAAACTTTATGTTGTGTATGCAAAATAATTTTTATGGAATAATAGGACAGGTGAGCTCATGAATTACATAAATGTGCCCAACATACCCGAAGGAAAGGTCCGGCTTGCCATAGTGGACGGAAGAATCAGCGTCTTTGGAGTCGGGATTAAGAAGTATGGGCATTCGGTTGATTAAGACAGAAGCCATTTGGGGCTTTATCCGGCTATTTCTTTTCATCCCGATGCCGTATTTCATCATTTGGGGGAAAGAGTGATTGTATATGCTCCCGGAGCTGCTGAAAGTGTTCTTGGTGCCCTTTCAGGACAGGGGTTTTTGCTTATAAAAGGAGAAGCGGAGCTTGGAGACAAATATCCGGCAAGCGTTTATTATAATGCAGCCAGAGTTGGAAATTTTGTGTTCCACAATACAAAATATACCGATAAAGTCTTAAGGAAAACTTTTTCAAAATGGACATAGAGCTGGTACACATTAACCAGGGATATGCCAAATGTGCAATATCTGTGGTGGATGAAAATTCTATAATAACCATGGACAAAGGGATTGCCAAAGCGGCAGAGAAAAAGGGTATAGATGTGCTGGTTATAGAAGAGGATGCCATATTGTTGCCGGGCTTTAAAAACGGCTTCATAGGAGGATGCACCGGTCTTCTTGACAAGGGAAAATGGGCTGTTGCAGGGGATATCCGGAAGCTTAAGTCTTATAAAAAGATAGAGGATTTTCTTCTAAGAAAAGGTGTTGAGATAGTTTCCTTGTCCGATGAATCCGTAGTGGATATAGGCACGATAATACCGCTTCTTACGGACTAAAACAGCTGTTAATTTAAGCTTTGACCTTTGTAACTAACTATATTTATCTGCATATAATAATACTATAAAAATATGTATGAATGTTTGGGTAAGAATATGCTAGGTTGCAGTTTGGAAATAAAATGCCAAAATTCGAGAAAATTATCCCATATATTGTATATATTGCTTACTGCATACAACAAATTGCTAAGACATATACTACGTTTGAAGGGATGTGAAGTTGATGCAGTTTCTTTGTATTGGGGTTAGTGATGATAGTGCTGACAGTTTGAAAAACTGTTTGATAAATGAATTATCCCGAAATAATAAAAAGAACAGAAACTACATGGTTAGAGATATTGTCGATTCGGAAGGCTCAACTTCAGTTATTTGCAGTTTGGCAGACGGTGATGCTCCTTCGGACATGAATTCTCATTTGTATGATGAACTGGTTTTTAATGTTTGTAGTGCTTTGGCAACTTTTATTATTGATAAATATGAAGAAAAATTGATATATAGAATAATAAACAGCAATTATGGTTACTTTACCCGGGTGGAAAGGAAAGAAATACAAAGGCTGGCCCTTGCAATTATAAAAAATGAGGATAGAAACCTGCTAAACAGTTTTTTTCAAATCCGCAGAAAGAATATTATAATAAAAAAATTGCTGGAGTATTTTGAATGCTCGAACAGTGTTATACTGGACGGTTTTGTAAACTTCCGTCTGAAGGATTATATGAAAGACCTTGAGGAAATAGTTGAAAAAGCTATGGATGATTTCCTAATGGAGAGGGAATACCAAGAGTTTATAATGCTTTTGAGATATTTTGTTGACAAACAGGACCCAAAATTCAATGCTGTCCATATTATTGTAAGTTATGATAATAAATATATATTGCTTGATCAAAACAAACAGGAAATCACCAATGAATGCATTCAGGAGTTTATGAACGATATACCCAACGGAGAAATTAATTATGATGACCTTCTTGTAAGCTCTCTTATTACCATGGCACCCAGAAGGATTATCATACATGGGGCTGAATCTTTCAGAAACAAGGAGCTTCTTGAAACGATAAAAAATGTCTTCTGGGGAAAAGTTGTTATATGTTCCGAATGTGAATTGTGTATGGTGAATATGGTTAGAAGTGAGAATAAAAGCCAAGTATAAACCTTAACCAAGTAAAAATGGGCCGAACAGGCCCTCTTTTTTGATAGAAAATTACAAAAAAACAGAAATAGTACTAAATTCCTTCAAAAAATTTTTCCATAGATATTGACAATATATAATGAAATGATACAATATATTGTATAATACAATATGATGTATATAAGTGTTATTTTTTGTACATAATATAGACAGTGCTAAGCATTTTGCTTTAAATGCTTTTAAGAAGGTTTACAAAAGATTAACCGTTGAAGCAACTTTTAAGCAATTTATATAACTTTTCTTTTTACTAATGATTAAAAATATAAGGTACCAAGGATTAGGAAACTTAAAAGCAAAAGATGACAAGTGAAAAAACGAAAGAAAAAATATCCGGGAAAAAAGAGAGTAGATATACTCTCTTTTCCCTGTTTTTGGGGAAATAATTTTCATATGGAATGATAGTTTGTCTCAGTTGGTTCAATATGTGGGGTAAGTTTGTCCGCATTGTAATAGATGAGGATTTTGTGGTAAAATTAATTCTAATACAAAGGGAAATTTGCATTTTTTGTTCAATGCAAGTTTTAAGAGTTTTTGGAGGTATAAACTTGAGAGTTGTTGGATTTGTGGGACCAAGCGGGACCGGCAAAAGCCATAGGGCTGTATGGGTTGCCCGGGAACGAGGAATAGATTTTATTATAGATGACGGTCTTCTTATTAGGGGTGCACAGATTATTGCAGGTACTTCGGCCAAAAAGGAGAAAACAAAAATAAGTTCCATCAAGCGCGCCCTGTTTACCGATGATGAGCATGCAAATGACGTAAAGACGGCTATTAGGCAATACAATCCCCAAGGGATACTTATTTTAGGGACATCGGACGGTATGGTTGAAGCCATTGCAAAGCGTTTGGAGCTTTCGGAGGTAAGCGAAAAGATTTATATACACCAGGTGGCAACGGAGTTTGAGATAAAACAGGCGCTTACCACTAGAAAAGAGCAGGGAAAACATGTTATTCCGGTACCTACTTTTGAGATAAAAAAAGATTTTTCAGGGTATTTTCTTGACCCTTTACAGATATTTAAAAGGAAAGGAAAGGGGCGCTTCCAGCTAATTGGAGAGAAATCCGTAGTACGCCCTACTTTCAGTTACCTTGGCAACTATACTATTTCCGATTATACGATATATCAGATTGTGGATTATGTTGTCTCAAATATCGAAGGTGTAAATAAAATATCAAGGTTCAGGGTGGAGAACCATCCCGACGGTATATATATTGAAATGGACCTTGTGCTGGTGTATGGCTGCCAGATAAAGGCTCTTTTGAGAGACGTTCAGAAAAAAGTGATTGATGAAGTTGAGAAGCTTACGGCGCTCAATATTAAAAGTCTGAACCTTACGGCAAAAAGCCTTGTTTTGGAATCCAACAAGGCTTTGGAGACAAAGCGGAGCGATTCTGCTACTTGAGGTTGCAAAAGCCCACCAGCTTTTGAATGCTTCTTGGAAGTGCATCCTTTGAGTTGCCCCAAGGAGCATCATTGTTGCGGTAGTCAAACTTTTTTGTAAACCAGTTTACTTCCTGCTGAATACGTTCCATGTTTTCTACTTGCATGGAAAGCAAATTGTCTACGAATATGGCAGTTTCTTTCGGACCAAGATACTTTCCTGTGCCTTCAAGAAGAGCTTTAAGGTGCTTTAGGCAAAATCCCTTGCGGCTGTGGAACAACTCTTTGAAGTCATTCTCTTTAAAATAAAGATATAAAATTACATCTATATATCTGTCCATTGTCTTATTGATTCGTGTACAAATGGTACAGGAGTTTTCAAGCTTGTTTAAGTTAGCAATCAATTCATCTACAAATTTGCGGGTTTCCGTTTGCTTTGAAGAGAGCTTGCCCGACAGGTTTTTTATAAAAGAGACATCGGCATCTTTTTTAAGTTGATTTTTCTTGTCCTCATAGTTTTTTTTGAGTTTTGCGTTTTGTTCTACCATATGGGTGTCAACAATTAGGCCAAGGCCCAAGCGGTTTGCCTGGGTGTTGTACAGAAACTCGAAATGCCTTTTACAAAAGCCGTTTTCATTTGTCTCCATTCTTCCTTCAGGTTCCATCAGAAAAGGTCCCAATACATATTCGACGTTTTCGTCCTCCAGCTTTTTTTCCAGCACGCACATGGGACACTCACAATCGGTGTTAAATGCATCGGTTACAGGTATTGTGTAAATTTTTTCTTTCATAACAATTTCCTTTCAAGATTTTATTGATTTAACGGAAAGATATTTTTATGCTTAAATTTTTTACACTTAAATTATAGCAAAAAAACAGGGTATTATATATAAGTAACACAAAAATATTTAGGGTGAGGTGAGGATATGGAATTCAAAGGATATAAAATTGAGCAAGAGAATAACAAGGTCATTGTTGAGAAAGTAATGGATTTTGACCCGGTCCATGTATTTGACTGCGGACAGTGTTTCAGGTGGATAAGGCAACCGGACGGAAGTTATACGGGGGTTGCATATGGCAGGGCTGTAAACGTAAAGTACCGGGACGGGGTTTTGGAATTGTCAAACGCCGATATAGAGGATTTTAAGGATATATGGTTTGACTATTTTGATTTGGGAAGGGATTACTCATACATTAAAGAGAAAGTAATGAAAGATGAGATAATGAAGGAAGCGGTAGAGTTTGGCTCGGGGATAAGGCTTCTTAAGCAGAACATATGGGAGACCTTGATATCTTTTATTATTTCCGCCAACAACAGGATACCCAGAATAATGAAAACCGTGAATGAAATATCCCGGTTTTATGGCCGCGAAGTAGAAATGAACGGTGAAAAGTATTATGCATTTCCCTCTGTTGAGGAACTTTCCCGTGCGGCTTTGGAAGAGTTGGAGCGTACCGGAGCGGGATTTAGGTGCAAATACATAATGAATGCCGCAAAGATGGTTTATGAGGGACAAATAAGCCTTGAGGACGTTTGCTCAATGGATACCGTTGAGGCAAGAAACCATCTTATGAAATTTCAGGGAGTGGGTCCTAAGGTTGCAGACTGTACGCTGTTGTACAGCGGTGCAAAATATGATGTATTTCCCACTGACGTCTGGGTAAAAAGAGTGATGGAGGAACTGTATTTTAAAAGGGAGGCAAGCTTTGGCCAAATACAGGAATTTGCCCGGGATTATTTTGGAGAATATGCAGGATTTGCCCAGCAGTATCTCTTTTACTATGCTCGGGAAAACAAAATTGGTGCAAAATAGAAGGTAGAATTACTTTGAGAGTTCAAATTGTAAAACTAATTATAATTTTGATTTATTAAGCATTTAATAGTTTAATAATAATATCCTCGACTCAACAGCTTTAAAAGAGTGTTGTATTGTTTGTTTTTTTGAACACCCCAATGATATAATGAATTTGCAAGAAAACCTATTAGAAACTATAGCCTGAAATGTTCGGAGTATCCTATAATTTTGAACCTACAGTGACATAAGGGAGTTTGGAGTTTGGAAGCATGATGTCAGGCCGCAAGTTAATTCCGACATATATCTTTAGATATGTGCAACGGCAGCGGAAGGCTGAGGCTTTCAACAGGACACCCACCTAGCTTGGGCTAGGTGTCAAAATATAGGTGAACGGCATTTTGGGTACAAATAATAATAGAGGGCCTCTGGCAAAACCAGGGGCCCTTTATCGTGTTAATATTTGCTTTTACATACCTCTTCCCGGGATAATAGCATCGATTATACCGTAAATCAATGCACCGATTACAGCACCGAGTATAGTAACGCTGTATCCAGCGACAAAAAACTGAGTGATATATATTATTACGGCTGCGAGTATAAAGCCGGTGACTCCTCTTCCAAATGGCGTAGCATTTATACCGAGGAACTTTAATGCAACATAGTCAAGTGCTGCAAGAACAATTGCACCTAAAATAAGCGGCCAGAAACCTGTTATTGAAAAGCCCGGGGTTAGAGCTGCAGTGACTGCAAGTACAACTGCTCCTACTACCAGCCTTATGAGGAAATGGACTATACCAACACCCTCAGCCCTGGCATCGTTAAAATTTGCCATAAATTCACATCCTTTCTTCTTAATTTTAGTATTATTGCATTGAATTACTTAAATTTCGGTGGACAAATTTATATTTTGCTTTATCATTTATATTATGAATTAATAACATTATAATTATTCAAACCGGGCAAACTATAGTATGTATATCAATGGAATCGGAAGCGGTGAAAATTGACGAAAAATAAGAAATTGCTGTATTTACTTCGAGTGATATATTTGGTAAAATTGACTTGACAAATTTATATAAGTGAAAGATAGTGATTGAGTAGAGTATCCTATAGAAGATGGAGCCATCCTGATAAGAGAGGAACTGCCTTTGGCTGAGAGCAGTTCGTAAGGTAATGGGTAGGAGAAGTGCACTCAAGAATCGGAAAACCGAACCCTGTGTGCGGCATTTAAAATGTTTGCAATTTCGCCATGGGCAAGTAGGTTTTCACGGTAGAAGCGCCGTTATGCAAAACGAGATGGAGTATTCCAATTAGAGTGGAACCGCGATTTACCTCGCCTCTATGTTTTATAGGGCGGGGTTTTAATTTGGCCTCTTGGAATGAAATGAAAGAGGCAAAAGCGAAGGGACTCGATGTCCCGGGCTTTTATTTAGCCTCTTGGAATGAAATGAAAGAGGCAAAAGCGAAGGGACTCGATGTCCCGAGCTTTTATTTATTTATTTATTTGTACAGGCATAGAACTGTTATATAAATACTATTATATAATTTGAGTTTATGTGGTAAGTATAAATCATATTGATCAATTATTCGGGATGTGAGGAGTAAAATGTTTAAGCAGCTTATAGAGGATGCAAAATCGATTGCCCAAAGGGATCCGGCGGCAACAAGCGTGCTGGAAGTTATCTTTTTATACTCAGGATTTCATGCAGTTTGTTTCCACAGGATTGCCCACTGGTTTTACAACAAGAATATGCGTTTTATTGCCAGATTTATTTCACAGATGAGCAGATTCTTGACGGGTATCGAAATACATCCCGGGGCAAAAATCGGCAAAGGACTGTTTATAGACCATGGCATGGGCGTGGTCATAGGAGAGACAGCCGAGGTAGGAGACAATTGTACAATTTACCACAATGTTACCCTTGGGGGAACAGGCAAGGATAAGGGAAAGAGACATCCCACCATAGGAAATAATGTGCTTATAAGTACAGGAGCAAAGGTACTGGGGCCGTTCAAAGTGGGGGATAATTCACGTATTGGAGCCAATGCTGTGGTTTTAAGTGAGGTTGAGCCGAATACCACAGTGGTTGGAGTGCCGGGAAGAGCAGTTAGAAGGGAGATCAGAAGATAGTACCATCTATTGAGTTAGACCAAATACATATTCCGGACCCGGTTGCTCAAGAGTTGTGCAGGTTAAAGCAGAGACTTGAGAGCTTGGAGAAGGAGCTTTTGGAGATACGGGGAGGCGAACCTGAAGGTATGAAAACGAATCCTGTGTCTTACGGGATGGTTGAAGAATGCGAATTGGAAATGGGAAAGGAGATAACAGATGATGAGACTTTATAACACTTTGACTCGGAGAAAGGAAGAATTTCACCCTATTGATGAAAAGGAAGTGAAAATGTATTCATGCGGGCCTACGGTTTACAACTATTTCCACATAGGAAATGCCCGTCCGTTCATTATATTCGATACTTTAAGGAGATACCTTGAATACAAGGGTTATAACGTGAAGTTTGTGCAAAATTTCACCGACATAGACGACAAAATGATAAAGAGGGCAAATGAGGAAGGTATAACGGTAAAAGAACTGGCAGACAAGTTTATAAACGAGTATTTTGTGGATGCCCGGAGACTTGGAATAAAGGAAGCCACCATACATCCAAGGGCAACGGAAAACATAGATGCAATAATTGAGATGATTAAAAAGCTCGAAGAGAAGGGTTTTGCATATAATGTGGATGGAGACGTGTATTTCAGCGCCAAAAGATTTGAAGAATACGGAAAACTGTCCCATCAGTCGTTGGAGGATTTGGAGCTTGGCTCAAGAATAGACGTGAACGAAAGAAAAAAGGATCCTATGGATTTTGCGCTGTGGAAGGCTCAGAAACCGGGAGAGCCAGCCTGGGACAGTCCATGGGGAAAGGGAAGGCCTGGTTGGCATATTGAATGCTCTGCTATGGCAAACAGGTATCTTGGAGAGACAATAGACGTCCACAGCGGGGGGCAGGACTTGGTATTTCCCCACCACGACAATGAGATTGCCAGAGTGAAGCTGCAAACGGCAAGCCTTTTGCACGGTATTGGCTTCACAATGGTTTCATAAACGTAGACGGCGAAAAAATGGCAAAATCAAAGGGCAATTTCTTTACGGTAAGAGATATTGCAAAAACCTTTGACTATGAAGTAATAAGGTTCTTTATGCTTTCCGCCCATTACAGAAGTCCGATAAATTTCAGTGCCGAGCTTCTTGAACAGGCGAAAAACGGGCTTGAGAGGATATACAACTGCATTGACAATCTCGAGTACCTGAAAGAGCATGCACAGGTTGATAAGATGACAGAAAGTGAGAGGGAGCTTGAAAAAAGGCTTCTTGAGATTAAGGCAAAATTCATTGAAGCATGGATGACGATATCAATACGGCAGATGCTATTGCTGCGGTTTTTGATATTGTAAAAGAGGTTAATACCAATGTAAACGCAAATTCCAATCCCTCAAAAGAAATCATCGACTACTCCCATTCACTGATAAAAGAGTTGGGAGGAGTGCTGGGGATTGCGCAAAAGAGCAGGCAGAAGAGTATCGACAGTGAAATTCAGGAGCTTATTGACAGGAGGCAGCAGGCAAGGAAGGAAAAAGATTGGAAGACGGCTGATGAAATCAGAGATAAGCTGAAAGAAATGGGAATAATACTTGAGGACACTCCACAGGGAGTAAAATGGACAATAAAACAGTAATGAATAATAAAAATAGCGGGCTGTTTAAGAGGCAGCCTGCATTTGTTATTTGGCTTCTTGGAATGAAATGAAAGAGGCAAAAGCTAAGGGACTCGATGTCCCGAGCTTTTGTTATTGCATATTTCCTATTTGCTTTATGGCTACTTTCACATTTACTTCGGTTTTGACATCGGGAAAAATATTATCCCACTTGTCTTTGATTTTTGCCCAGTACGAAGGCTGCTTGGTTCTCATAGCAGTGCTAAAATGAAAAACATCCATATCCATGTTCTGCATTTTTTCTATTGTTTCGATACACTGATCTTTTATTGATTTTTCAAAAGCCTTTTCGGCTTTTTCTATAAATTCTTGGTCAATTTTGTCGGTGAGCGGGTGATTTACGCCCTCTGAATAATTTCCTTTAATATTTATGTCTATTTTGAAAGTGATATCATCCCCTTGGACTATAGGTGTAATTTTGGTTTTTGCTTTGATTATTTCAAGGCTCATTACATCGTTTTCAGAATCATGCTCATCTGTGACAAAATCTGAAGTCAAAACGCCGCCTAGAAATACATTGTGCATTAGCTTAAGAACTTCCACATCCTTACCGTCTGCCCATCCAATCATTTTGTCATCTTTAAACAAAGCGGCACCTTTGTTCATTATCTCAAACTCGGTTACTTCTATGGCGGGAAGGTGGAAGTCTTCTTTGGAATATATGGCTTGAACAGCTTGGCCAAGGTCAGTCCAATGTATAATCTCTGCATTTACTCTGGCACTTCTTGGCATTTTGGCAAGATATATGGAAGCATAGTCTTCAATCCTTGGAATAACATCAAGTACTTTCTTTGCACTTCCCTGTGCTATAAATAATTTTGTTCTGCTTCTCATTTCAGGATCCCGTATAAAGAAATCAAGAATATTTCTGAGGCCTTTTCTTGCAACGTTTTCCGAAATGATAATGACCTGAAGATGCTCGTAGTAAGGTATTAAATTTATTCTTGTCGCAATAGAACGGTTTATTTCTATAAAGGAGTTGCCTACCTGAGTGATGTCCCATGTTTTGAGTGTGCTGGGTTCTGAAGCACCTCCCGATAGGATGTTGGGAAGTGAGGCATGCTTTATAATAGGTATCTGAATGGTCATGGCATAAGAAGGAATGCCGGCATTAACCTCTGTGCTGGATTCAAACATTCTTTCTTGCTCGTTTTCCAGAATATTTTCTTCATTTTTGAGGCCTTGAGGCAGAGGGGGATATTCATCGATAGCAATGCCGATTACATAAGCCCGGTCTTCTATGTTTATAGAATCCCAGCATCCGGTAAGTAAAATAATCAAACTGCAAATTATAATCAGTTCTGCTTTACTTTTTCGATTCATTTTTGGCTTTTCTCCTTCTGTTTATTATAGTAAGTAAAAGCAATAACGGCACAAGGCCGAAGCCAAATACGGCAGCAAAAGAATCGGATACATCTGTAAAAGTGATAACTTGTATCTGACTTTTAGTGAATTGAGTAATGGCAAACAGCAGGGGTATGTGAGCATAAGCAACATACTTTTCGAGTTTCGGTTTTATATTGAAAAGTTTGCACAAATTTTTTACGGATGCAAAAGTGTAAGCTCCGACGGATGTAAACACTGCAGGTATCCAGATTAATACCATGAAAGCTTCAAGTCTTTCAAAAAAACTGCCTCCCACTTCTATTGCCTTGGACAAAAATAGAGTTGGGAAAATAAGTTTTTGCAGAAATTCCGGAACAAAAACCAGAGTTGTTGCAAGGGTTAGAAGAATATATAAAATTGAGGAAATACAAAATCCAATACAGAACCATTTAAGTACTTTTTGGGTTCATTCACATATTTCATCACATAGGAGAAGGAACCGAAGGCGGATATCGCACCGTAAGCGGGCAAGCCTCCTTTGAGAATATTGGGTACATTACCATAGATTATCGGCATGATATTTGTTTTCTGAAACTCTAAAGTGGACATTGCAATAAGGAGGATCAAGCTTATCAGAAAAAAAGGATACAGTATGTCTGTTACGCTTGCGATTACAGTAATTCCTTTTGCCACAACAGATACAATAACTATTATCAATAGAAGAGATATCACAGATATAGGAGTCCGATCCAATAGAAAAATTTTTAGGGCAAAGGAGAAGACCTTTAGTGACAATCCGATATCAATAATAATATATACTGTAATAGGTATAAGAAGGAGCCTTCCTACCCAATTGCCGCCCTGGTGAAGTATAATTTCTGCAAAGTCAAGGCCTGGATTCAGCCTTACCAGACTGTATAGAAGAATTGCGGAAAATACTCCTATTATTATGCCGAGAATCATTGAAATCCAGGCATCTTCCTTTGCGATTGCGGATAAATTTCGTTGTATTGTAAGTATATTTACACTCATCATGGTAGAAGAAATTATTGGCATCATTTGTACCGGTAGAAGCTTGTCATTTTCCATTTTTAGATCTCTCCTTTCTTTTGGTATCGGATGTTGAATGGAGATATTCCGGGCGGCCTTTCAGCACCGATGGGGGCAAGATAACTATGGAGTCCTTCCAGTCTTTGAATCTGTATGGAGTGATGGGCTCCATAAATCCTATTCCAAAGCTTTTTAAGGAGCACATGTATCCCAGCAGGTACAAAATTCCCAAGGATATTCCGAATGCTCCCAAAATGGCTGCCAATATCATAAATGCCACTCTCAAGACCCTGGCTGCAAGGCTTAGACTGTAATTGGGTATTGCAAAGGATGAAATTGCCGTTAACGATATAATAATGACCATAATGGGGCTTATAAGGCCGGCTTGTACTGAGGCCTGTCCTATTACCAAACCTCCTATAATTGAAACGGTTTGGCCTACGACTTTTGGGAGTCTGATTCCGGCTTCTTGCAAAATCTCAAGGGTTATTACCATAATGAGAGCTTCAAAAAAAGCAGGAAGCGGCACTCCAAGCCTTGCCCCGGTTATGGAAATAAGCAAAGTAGTGGGAAGCATGCCCGGATGAAAAGATGTAATGGCTATATATAGTGCAGGCAGAAAAACGGTAATTAATAAAGAAACATACCTTATAGCCGTTATGACGCTGCCAATAAACCATTTTTCATAGTAATCGTCAGGACTCTGCATAAGGCATGTCAAAGTCACCGGAGCAAGGAGCATACCCCGGGAGTTGTCAAATATTACCCCCACCTTTCCCTCTAAAAGGCTTGATACTGCTTTGTCGGGCCTTTCAGTCCAATGCATAAGGGGGAAGATTGAAAAAGGCCTGTCTGAAATAAGCTGCAAAAGTTGTTCACAGCTAACTATATCATAATCCTTAACAGAGATTAATTTCTTTTTTACTTCTTTGGCAATTTTGTCGTTAACAGTTCCTTTGATATAAATCAAGGCGGCATTATTGTTGGTTTCTTTGCCAATATTGATAATGTCGACACAGAGTTTGGGATTTTTTACTCTTTTTCTTATCAAGGCCAAATTATCCTTAAGGCTTTCACAAAAGCCTTCGTTAGGGCCTTTGACAGAGGGCTCGGTTTGAGGTTCGTCAATGCTGCGTTTCGGCAAATCCTGCGTATTTATTATAAGCCCTTTGTCAGAGCCTTCGATGAATAATAAGGTTTTTCCGTCAAGGATCCCCATGGCCATTTCATTATTTGTGTACACTTCTTCTATAACGTCTCCATATAACATATAGTCTTTTATAATTTCAAGTATTGTATCCGGATCATTGCTTAAAGGCCATTCGAAGGAATTGGACATTATCGGTTTTATTATATGGTCTTGAACCATATATTCATCTACTAAATTATCAATAAATATTATGGCAATATTCACATTTTTGCCGCCCACCTTAAATCTTCTATCCCTTACATCCTTGCTGTTGTTCATGTAATTTTTCAAAGTATCTATTTTATAGTCAATACTTTTAATGGAATCTACGTTTTTCTTGTTGCCTGTTTTTTTCCTGTATAGAGACATGATAAATTATCCCTACTTTCATAAATGTTTCATAAATGGTCTTCAATTTATTATTACCTTTTTTATGATTGTTATGAAAACTAGGGAAAAGAACTTTAAGTTTTATATTTACTACATTAATGGAATATTATATAATGTATTAATCCAATTTATTAAATATTTTTATTTGAAAAAGGTTGTTTGGATGATTTCGGATTTTTTCAATAAGATGACAGGTGAATTCAATTATAAGCCAGATGAAGTAAGACAGCTGTCACCTCTGGTGCTAGCGTACATAGGTGACGCCGTTTATGAGGTTTTTATCCGCACAATGCTTGTGACAGAAGGAAACGTGCCGGTACACGTTCTCCACAAACGTTCTATTGCTTATGTCAAGGCCAAGGCGCAATCGGATGTTATTCACAGGATAATGCCTTTTTTGACGGAGGAGGAACTTGGCGTTGTGCGCAGGGGAAGGAATGCCAAATCGGCCACAGTTCCGAAAAATGCGGATGTTTCGGAATACAGGTATGCTACCGGTTTTGAATCTTTGATAGGTTTTCTTTATTTAAAGAAAGACTATGAGCGGCTGATGGATATATTGCGAATGGCTATTGTGAAAGATTGACATAATTTGTGATATTTTTCCGTGAAATGCAAGGGAGAAGTGGGCTAAAACTCAAATTTTTTGAGAAAAATAAAAGAAGCTTGCATTTTACGTACTTAAAATCAAGCTTTTCAACGAATTTATAATTATGAGGGAAGGTTACAAAAGATTATGGGCAATATTGGGAAGAAGGATTATGAGAAGGGTAAGCCGTTACGGCGAACAGATATAAAACTAAGCGACAGAGAAGAAGAGAAGGATGATACAGTAGGGGACCTCGACAAGATTGAAGGGCGTAATTCCGTATTTGAGGCGATAAAATCCGGCAGGACGATAAACAAGATTTTAGTCCAAAAAGGCGAAAAAGAAGGCTCAATAAGGAACATAATTGCAATGGCAAGGGAGAAAGGCATAGTAGTTCAGGAAACGGATAAGTCAAATCTTGATAAAATTTCCGCTACTCATGCACATCAAGGTATAATTGCCTATGTTGCTTTCAAAGATTATGTTGAGGTTGATGATATACTGGAGATTGCCCGGTCCAAGGGAGAAGATCCTTATATTATAATTTTGGACGGCATTACCGATGCATATAATCTGGGCTCCATATTAAGGACTGCCGATGCGGTTGGCGCCCACGGGGTAATTATACCCAAAAGACGGGCAATAGGCCTTAATGCTGCAGTTTCAAAGGCTTCGGCGGGTGCGATAGAATATGTTCCCGTGGCACGGGTGACAAATATTTCGCAGACAATAGAATATTTGAAGAAGAAAAATGTATGGGTTGTCGGGACCGACCTTTCCGGAGAAAAGTCTTTTTTTGAGTCCGATTTAAAAGGGCCTTTGGCTCTTGTTATCGGAAGTGAGGGAGAAGGAATGGGAAGGCTGGTTGCCGAAAAGTGTGATTTTATAGTTAATATTCCTATGCAGGGAAAAATATCGTCCTTGAATGCAGCAGTTGCAGGGGCTATAATTATGTATGAGATACGAAGGCAAAGAAATTTTTAATATAAATTTAAAAATTCTTGTACAAAAGAAAATGAAACTGCCGATAACTATATATAGAGGTTTGTATATGAGAATTCAATAGGTAATAGAATCGGGCTTTCGGCTAGGGCTATGTGGGGTTGAAACGGTTGCGGTTATATTGGACATAAACTCTGGCTTATTTCAATAGCTTGATAGGTCCAAAAGTGTCGAATTATTGCGGGATTTTGAGCTTGACAAGCTCAAGGGAGTTTATATATAATCGCCGTAGGTTGCCTTGCTGTTTACCGCGCGTTCTATTAGTCTGTTCTATATACCAAGCCTTAAATTTTATAGTTTTGACATTAGTCAAGGGGGCGATATTTTGAAGTCGAATGCGCAAATTGATTCAGTAAAAACTTTTAGCACTATGAACGATGAAGAAATAATTGAAGATAGCAGAGCCGGTGATGACAGGGCCCTCGAATATTTAATCAATAAGTATAAAGGTTTTGTTCGTGCAAAAGCAAGAACTTATTTTCTTATCGGGGCTGATCGCGAAGATATCATTCAGGAAGGAATGATTGGCCTCTACAAAGCCATAAGGGATTTTAGAAAGGACAAGCTTTCTTCTTTCCGTGCTTTTGCGGAGCTCTGTATAACAAGGCAGATCATAACCGCTATAAAGACTGCCACCCGGCAAAAACACATACCTTTAAATTCGTATGTCTCACTCAACAAGCCTATTTTTGATGAGGAATCGGACCGTACCCTTATGGACATTATCAGTGAGGAAAGCATAAACGATCCGGAAGAAATGGTTATAAACAGAGAAGAGTTTTCGGGGATTGAGGCAAAAATGGGTGAGATTCTAAGTGGCCTGGAGTGTGAAGTGCTTACTTCTTACCTGCAAGGGAAGTCTTACCAGGAAATTGCTGTTGAGTTGGACAGGCATGTAAAGTCGATAGACAATGCGCTACAGAGAGTAAAACGCAAATTAGAAAAATATCTCGAAGAATCTAGGACATAATTTGATTTAATTGATGTTTTTTGACTGGACTATTTTAAATAATAGTGGTATAATTCTTCTTGCTTTGCGAAATTAATATTCTTAAGCGGGTGTAATTCAATGGTAGAATATCAGCTTCCCAAGCTGACTGCGTGGGTTCGATTCCCATCACCCGCTCCATCGGAGTGTTTTATATGCCCTCATAGCTCAGTAGGCAGAGCGCATCCATGGTAAGGATGAGGTCACCAGTTCGATTCTGGTTGAGGGCTCCAGTTAAAAAGTCCTTCAAATACTTGGTTTAGAGTGTTTGGAGGTTTTTTGTTTGTGTCTTTATTGATAATTTTTGGAGGAACTTTATGAGAGCAAAGCATGTTACGGGTAACTCACACGAATAATATACGAAGAAGCAATAATTTATTTTGCAGCTCCTGTATCTACTATGATAGGAGTTGTTTTTAGTAGCTTAGAAAAATAGCATCTAAGTAAACTTGATATTGTTTGATAAAAAGAATATAATGTAGGTAATATTTAACACTAGGAGAATATACTATGGATTATATTACTGCTCAAGAAGCTGCCGACAAGTGGGGTATATCTAAAAAGCGTTTACAGATATTATTCTAAATGGTCGTATTATTGGTGCAGTGAAAAAGTTAACTTTTGGCTGACACCAGCAAATGTTAGAAAGTCTGTAGATACCCGAAGTTTAAGATGTAATTCTGATAGTAGGGGGACGGTCTTAGTTGTGTAAATATAGTGAGTATATAAAAAAGCCGTATTGGGTCGACCTAAAGCACCTGTTGGAAGTAAGCAAGAATTTTCGAATGTTTTCTGAAAAGATGAACATCGATCTTTGTGATGAGTATTTTGATTTAAATTCTCTTAGAAATTACTATAGAATTGATAAACATAGAGCCTTAGATTTGATTGATGAATTAGCCATAAGAGGGTTTACATTCCGATCTAATAAATCTTCTACCATATTGCCCAGTATGGTTCCCTCTGAACCAATAATGTGCATTTTATCAACATCAGAAAACGATTCATTTAGGCGTATTAATTTTGCCAGCCTTGGTTTGGGTAATTTCGTAGAAAGGTTTTCTGTAGCATCTGATGGTTTTTTTGATGGAATACTTATACAATATTTTAGTCATCTGAATAAATCAATAAATATTCGTTTGGTAGAAACTGTTTTTACTGAAAATGGATTTATAATAAAGCCGGCTGAAAGCATAAAATCAAGTAATGCTGTAAATGATGAGTGTGAGAAAGCCAAATCCGATGAACTTATTATAAAAGTGTTTTCTGACGGTATATTCAACAATTTCAGAGATTATTGCAATTCAAACGGATTAGTATATATTAGTGATTTAAAAGGCTTCAATTTTGAAGCTTTAGGTAGTTTAAGAGGGTTTGGAGCTACAAGGATACGAAAAATAATTGAAAGGTATAAAGCATTTACTGAAAAGACAAGCAATCTTTTTGAACAACAGGATATTTGGAGAGACAAATCTATTAACCAGCACATAGGTGAAGTTTTGATTGATATAGCATTTTCAGATAATTATTATAGAATTTTTAGAAATTTCTGTGCAGATAGAGGTTTTACCAAGGTTTCAGATCTTTGGGGCTTTGATTTTGACTCATTAATTGATGTAGATGGGCTGGGAATTGGGAAAATTAGAGCCATCAAAGAGCGGTATCAGGAAATAATTCAGGCTGAAGACAGCATAGATTCCGGTGATTTTAACGAGCAGCAAAATGACGGGCATCAGTTCAATATCCATAATGACTTTATTGATGTTGATATTGAACTGGCCTTTGATGATAATGTCCTTGCATATATGAAAGAAAAAGGTATTGAACGAATTGGAGATTTAATCAAAATAAAAAATGGAGAGTTACGATATATTCAGGGAATCGGACAAAAGCGTTTAAATGATTTAACTGCTGAAATAAAATTATTTGAAAATAACTTAGATACCTATATACAGACTACTTTTGCGGAGCTTTCAAAACATGAAGGCTATGATATATATAGAAGGCGAGTTTTAGAAAAGAAAACTTTAGAACAGATAGGAAAAGAGCAGAATGTAACTCGTGAATGGATTAGACAGAAAGAAGTTAAAACTACTATGAGAATAGGGAGGATGCTTTCAATTGTTGAAGCATCTCTAAACAACCGTAACTATTTTGATGGTAAATCAGTACTAAAGTTTGAAGATCTGGTTTCAATGTTTGGATCATATGAAAATGCACTTTTAATAAAAGACTATATAGCGGACAAGGGACTGCGTCATATCTCTTATTTTGAGGATATGGATATTTTTCTTGTAAATATGAAAGTAGATGTCGTACAGACAAAGCTTGACGAAATATTGGAATCAATTGGTGATGTTTTTAATTTCTATGACAAAATGCTTGAAATAGAAGAATTACTGTTAGAAAAAGGAATCCAATTTATAGATATTTTCGCATTTGAAGAATATTTGAACAGGAAGAAATACAAAAAATATAATGACTATTATTCAAAGAATAGGCTTACCGGAGAATATTTATCCAGTTTAATTGTAGAAAAGTTTTTTCCAAACGGTTTAACTTATAACCCGGAAAGCATGCAAAAAGTCAAAGATTTAATGGTTTCGGAATATGGGCTTAAAGAGTATGCTGAAAAGAATGACAGAAATGTTTGGGTTGCATTGGGAAGAGAGAATGCTAACTGTATCTTATGGGGAAGTAATACGCGTGTACATATAAATAACGTAAAAATAGAGGATGAGTTACTTCGCGAAATTAAGACGATGATTGATACAAATTTAGAAAATAGTACCTCAATTTCTGTGGACTTTGTTTATAACCAATTTCGAAGCAAATTAGATATAGAGAGCAATGTTAAGGATAAATTTGCGCTTTATGGAGTACTGAAATACTATTTTAAAGATGACTATGCTTTCAAAAAGTATCTTATAAAAAAACAGGATGCAGAGAAGTTAACAATACAGCAGATGTTAGAAGAATTTATAATTGCTAGTGGCGGGAGAGTTACAGTAAAAGAAACAAACGAAAAGTTTAAGTGGACACAGGTAATGCTTAATACAGCTATTAATTTTAATAAAAATATACTTTCTTGGAATGACGGTAAAGAGCTTATACATGCTTCAATTTTAAATTTAAGTGATGATTTTATATCGAAGCTATATGAAAAAATTAGTGACAGTTTTGTTGATGGGTATACAAATGCTTATATGATATTAAAAAAAGCAGCGGTGCTACTGATGAAAAATGGAATTAATGATGAAGTATCTGTTTTTTCACTTGCAAAGTATTTATATAGTGACAGATTATTTTTTAGCAGACGTCCTCATATACTTCTAGAACCTACTAAAGAGCAGTTTACATCCAATCAATTGATATTGAGAATGTTTGAGAAAAAATCGATTATTAGTTATGAAGAACTAAAATCAACCTTAATGGATATTTATAGGTTTAGTGAATTGATGGCTGGAAATATTATTATGAAATCTAGAAGTGATATGTTCCAACTCCATATGGATCAATATTGTCTTCTTAAAGATGTAATTATTACTCACGAGGATATTAATTTGGTAAAAACTGAAACTGAACTTCTTTTTAAGAATAAAAACTACATTACACTTACTGAGTTTGAGGCATTCAATTTAAATCAGCGTTATATACAGGTAAAGGATTTAAAGATAGAATGGAACCGATTTGTGGTAAAAGCTATTATTGAGCACTTCTTCAAAAAGGATTATAGAATCATAATGAGAAAAGGTGCAGATTACAAATTTGATAAAATTATTATAGTAAAATATGATTCGGAAATCAGTACACTGGAAGAGTTGATGGTGCAAATTCTGGAAAATGAATTTACGGATAAAGGAAATATGACGCTTAGAAGAGTGGAAAGTTTCTTCGTTCAAAAGGATATTATATATCAAAAAATACCGGAGGAGTTTTTTAAGTTATCATGCATCAATATTGATGAGTTTGGAAGAATTAATATTTTGAAAGAGTGGGCAAAATGAGATTTAGAGACATGAACATTAAATTAATATATGATACATCTCAAACAAGTATAATTGATGAACTTATTGTTCCTTTATTAAATAATAGTAAAACATATTATAGGGGAGTGGGCTATTTTTCGTCTGCATGGATTAAACTTGTTACAAAGGGATTAAGAGGTATTGTTGAAAATGGGGGTAAGATTCATATACTTACTTCTCCTCAGCTATCTCATGAATATTGGGATGCAATTATAAATGGTGAAAAAGCCAAAGTAGATGATGTATTATATCGATCCATAAAAAGTACTATTGATAAAGATTTTGATGTAGTAACTAAAAGGGAATCTCTTAATCTTTTTTCATGGTTAATTGCAGATGATATAATTAACCTTAAATTTGTTGTATGTAAAAATATCCTGGGTAATTATCATGATAAAATTGCAATATTTGAGGATTTTTATGGGGATAGGGTGTGTTTGCATGGATCATTAAATGACTCTTTACAATCAACATATAATGGCGAAAGTGTATCTGTGTTTAGAAGCTGGATTAGCGGTCAAGAGGATTATTTAAATGAACACTATTCTAATTTTATGCGACTGTCAAATGGGGAAAACGCTTTTTTCAAGATCTACGGAGTACCAGAAATGCTAAAAGAAGAATTTAGAAAATACCAAGTTGGAACCCGCCCATATCATCTACCAAAGGAAACTAAGAAGAAAATAAAACTGCCGGGTTATATTTCAAATCTTAATAATTATCAAGAAGAGGCTATCGGTAAGTTAATAGATAATGATTGGAAAGGTATATTTGAAATGGCTACCGGTACAGGTAAAACTATTACAGCAATAGAAGCTGCAAGAAGTTACTATGATGCCAACACTAAGTTGGCTTTGATTATTGTAGTACCCTTTGCTCACCTAATAACTCAATGGGAAAAAGTTCTGAAGGATTTTGGATTTTGGATTTTGGATTTTGGAACGTTATTTGCTGTTATAAAAGTACTAAGATATGGTTTGACTCTGCGAATAGGAATTTAAAAAATTATAATGCCGGATTACAGGACATTTTATGCTTTGTAACAACATATAAAACCGCATCCTCCGATGAATTTATATCATTAGTTTCAAAAGTCAGAAAACATGCCTTTCTTATTGCAGATGAATGTCATTATATAGGTAGTGGAAAGTATAGCAAAATTATGCTTGAATCAATTAACAACAGACTTGGATTGTCTGCTACTCCGGACAGATGGTTTGATGATGATGGAACAAAAAGGCTTCGGAGTTACTTTCATGGAACGGTATTTGAATATGGATTGAAAGAAGCAATTTTAAATAATTATTTGACAAGATATGAGTATGTACCGGTAGTAGTCCATTTAGACAGTGAGGAGTTGGAAGAGTATGTAAATTTGACTAAGAAAATCAGTAAATTACGCTGTTTGAATGATGAAGTCGAGCGTGGCTCAACACTTGAACGTTTATTAATAAAACGTTCATTGTTAATCTCAAAAGCTAGTAGCAAAAAGAACAAGCTAATTGAGTTGCTAAAAAAACAGCGGGAAGATGGAGATGTGTCCCATACTTTAGTTTATTGTGCAGCAGGTGAGAATAAAGATACAATTAAAAGTATATCTGATTTAAATATAAAAGTTCACGATTTTGTTTATGATGTACCTGAAAAGATAGAGAAGAAATACTTAATATGTTTGACAAGGGTGATATAGAAATTCTTGTTGCAATAAAATGTTTAGATGAAGGGGTTGATATTCCTAGTACACAGACTGCATACTTTCTAGCGAGTACTTCAAATCCGAGGGAGTTTGTTCAGAGGAGGGGAAGGATATTGAGAAAATATAAAGATAAAAGAAAAGCGCGAATATTTGATTTTTTAGTTCTTCCTCCTTTAAATCTCGATTTTCAGGACGAGAGTTATGAGAAAGCATATAGAAGCTTAATATTTAGAGAGATACCAAGGTTTGCGGAGTTTGCTGATAATGCAGAAAACAAGTATTTTGCAAGGGAGTCAATAAGGCCATATTTAAAAGAGTTTGACCTTGAATATCTTATGGACATGCTTCCGCACGAGATATATAATGAACTGAAAACTTTTTCAGGAGATAATAGCTAAGGAGATGAAAATAATGAGCAGTGTTAATCAGGAACTATATAAGGAGATTGAAAACAGAGCTTCAGGAACTTTGAAAAACATCGCAATTGAAATTCTTAATCAACTTAGTGATGGTTTTGCTTCTGAAGAGAGAATTAAAGATGAAATACGTCGAAAGGTAGACTTAGCGGTGAGGGAGGAAACAAAATGAAATTGTTAGAGCTTAAGGTAAAAGATTTTAGACAGTTTTATGGGGAGCAAAGCATTCGGTTTTCAAATGGTGAACAGAATATTACCGTTATACTTGGTGAAAACGGTAATGGGAAACCGGGATTTTTAGAGCTATAGTTTTTTGCTTGTTTAATGAAAAAAATTCTTCCTAAAGACCGTGAAGAAAAATCTTATGCTCATAACAAAATACACTTGGTCAATCTAAACAGACTGAAGGAAAATGTAAATCAGCCGGTAGAAGCCAGTGTTGAATTAATATTTGAAAACAGAGGTTATAAATATACTTTAACTCGCAGTATTTATGATATGATTGATTCTACGGGGAATATTGAGTCGGATATTGAAATGGAAGTTAAACTAACTATTCAAGATTCAAGTGGGAATGTAGTACCACCTGTTTTAACAAAAGATTCTGAGGTGCGAGGGAAAATAAATAATATTATCAATGAACGAGTCAAAGATTTGTTCTTTTTTGATGGAGATAAAATTGAAGCTCTTTCAACAACAAATGATGCCTCAAGAGAAGAAGTAAAAAATGGTATAATGAAACTTCTTCAAATTGATATTTTGGAAAGAGCAATTTTTATATTAGATAAGCTTAAAAAGGAGCAAAAGAGTATAATAAAGAAAAATGCAAATACGAAACTAATGGCAGAGGAAGAAGCATTGGAGCAAATTAATTTAGAGGTTTTAGATTGTAAAGAACAGCTCGATGCTAAGAAATCTCAATTAGAAAAGATTAGGAATGAAATTTCAAATTTAGAACGACAACAGGAAGAAAATGAAGCAATAAAGGAACTGTTTTCCAAGCGAAATGCTATTCTTGATAGTATAAGCAAAACCAATACTATTCTTTCAGGTATAAAGGCTAATATAAGAGAATTACTTAATAAGAAAGGACATAGTCTACTTATTGAAGATACACTTTATAAATCGAGGAGCTTTATAGAACAAGAGGAAAAGGAAAAAGGATTTCATAGTGGGATAACTATTGATCTTCTTGATGAAATTTTGGTTTCCAAAGAGTGTATAGTATGCGGTAACAAATTTGACGGAAATGAAAATGCATATTTGAGAGTACTTGAACTTAAAAAGAGATTTAATAAAATGCAACTTTCCGACTTCATACGTGACTTCAAAAGAAATGTTACAGAATCCCTTGAATTTGGAGAAGAGATTGATGCTAATATTCAAAGGTTACTATCAGAGTATAATGAATATATGAATGAACTGGAACAGTTACAGAAAAAGCTTGAAGCAATTAACTCAGAGAAAAGCAGGTTTAGTCAGACAGAGGAAAAGTTAAGAGGTGTTGAAAATAGCTTAAACGCTTGTAAAAGGGATGAAGAAGAATACTTAAAAGCTATTGCAGTTTTGGAGAATAGGCTGGAGAGATTAAATAAGAATGTTTTGGAAAAAGAAGAAATGCTTCGTGCATTACGGAAAGAAGATGAACGCTTAAAACTAGATAATTGCAAATTGGAGTATTATGAAAGTATTGCTTCCTTATTTGAAGGAATCCGTGATTCATATAGTTCAAAGATGCGGTCTAAACTCTCTGCTGAAGCAACAGATATTTTTAATATGCTTATTTCAGAGAAAGACAAGAAGGTTATAAGCCAAATCATTATTAATGAGAATTATGAAATTCAGGCTAGAGGCTGGAATGACATCTCTATATTTAGAGATATTTCTTCCGGTCAAAAGCAAATGTTATCCTTAGCTTTTGTATCAGCATTAGCAAAAGTTGCTTCCAATAATAATTCGGTTATAGATATGCCTTTATTTATGGATACTCCTTTTGCAAAACTTGATGGCAATAATCGAGATAGTCTAATTACTTTTATGCCATCCCCGACCTCACAATGGATTTTATTAGTAACCGATACAGAGTTTGCTCGAGGAGAAGTCAGAAAAATGACAGAAACAGGACGTTGGGGTGTATTCTATAAACTTAACAAGATTGCTGATGGATATACAAAAATTGAAGAAGTTGATGATATTAACAGTTTTGTTGCTAGTAGATAGGAGGTGCCTGTATGGTTAAGTATACTGCAATTAAAGAGAAGGACAGCTATAAAGTGGACATAAGTAAGTGTTTTGAGGATATATACGATGCACTTGCATCAGAAAAGAGTACAAAGCTATTTGACAATAAAATTAGCCTTTTTGTTTTTTCGGCTGCCGTTGGTTATAAACATAATAATCCAAAGGATATACTGCAAAAGAGTGATAATGCAATACACTGCCAGCCTATATCTGAAAGGCAACTTGCTACGATCTTTTCAATAATTGTAAATGATGTTACAATTGGTAAGAATTTTGAAACTTTATTGATGATGATTTTCTATCTAAAGGGTTAAAGCTGGTAGAGAAATATGCTCAGGGGGGAATGGAAATCCTTTGCGAAAAGGTTTTTGATTCAAATTGGAATGGAAAGACTTTGGCAAGGGAGTATAAGGAATATGATGTAGATCTATTAAGGTTTATATATGAAGAAAGGATGGTTGCTCCATTTTAAAAAACTGTCAGGGAACTATATTGATTTGAAAAGAAAAATTAAGGAGTATAAATGGGACCATGAGTAAATTCTGTAATCTGATATAGTTTTGACTTGTTGTGGATAAAAGTATTTCGGTAATGCAAATAATTCTGTGTATCGAAATTTTCGTAATCCTTCTTAGCAAGCAATTTTGAATTTTGAAGTTTACAGAATATTACCTTAAATCATTTCTGTATTATATATTATTGCCAGTTTTGCCGAGTTTTATACATAAATTTGATTCAATTTGGCCATAATTGATTATAATAGGGTATTCTGTCCTTTTTCTCACCGCTTTTAATTTTGTGAGGTCTAGCTCGTCCGGCGATGAGGACGAGCCCTTGAGGGCGGTGGGGATGAATGCTTTTAAATGTAGTTCTCTATTCTACCCGGATACTGAATCATTAGTTGGCTGAGTACCCTATCCCAGTTCTTATACCGTTGTGTCCACTTCTTTAACACATTCATTGACGTCAAATACAGCATCTTTTCTAGTGAGTTATCACTTGGAAACATCGTTTTCGTTTTTGTGACTTTGCGATACTGTCGATGCAATCCTTCAATGATGTTAGTGGTGTAAATTATCCTCCTTATTTCCTCAGGAAATTTGAAGAATGGGCTTATCACATCCCAGTTATTTTCCCAACTTCGTATGGCATATGGGTATTCCTTTCCCCACTTGTTCTTGAGTTCACAAAACTTTTCTAATGCTACTTCTTCGTTAATCGCTCGATATACTTCCTTAAAGTCATTACTAAAAGCTTTTATGTCCTTGAATGATACATATTTAAAGGAATTTCGTAGTTGATGTATTATGCAGCGATGTACTTCGGCCTTTGGATGTGCCGCATTAATCGCTTCTTTTATACCTGTCAGTCCATCAACGCAAAATATTAGCACATCCTGTATGTTAATGCTACTCTAAAATTGGTTCTTTCCAAAGTTAGTTGAATAACCTCATTTTTTCGAGCCGGAGAATTTTGGTTTTTAATGTTTCAAAACTACAACGGCCATACATAATTCGTTTTATTACCTTCAGTTTATTAATGCACCCTTCTACAAGCCCATTACTATATTCATATTTTATCGCATTCCTTACAGCCTCCATATCTCGTTCAATCCCATTTAT
>NZ_BAVR01000038.1 GCF_000521465.1 Acetivibrio straminisolvens JCM 21531 | reverse complement strand
ATAAATATTTTTCCTTATTAAGTACAAAATAAATAGAGATATTTTGTGCCCAAGAAATCAATCTCATATAATAAATTTATTTGGAGGAATCAGATGTTATCACAACTAAACAGCTTTATATACGGTACAACACAAATTATGCAGGTGATAATATTTATTGCAGGATGCTATTTTTCGGAATATCAATCTTTGGCTGGTTAAAACGCAGAGAAACTAGCCCACAAGAGTACATTCCTCAAAAAAATTTGCTTTGATTGTTGCCGCTCATAATGAAGAAGCAGTAATTGCCCATATAGTTGACAGCCTTTTTAGGCAAAACTATCCCAGAAATCTTTTTGACGTGTTTGTAATCGCCGACAATTGTACGGACAGAACCGCCGAAATAGCTGAAGAACATGGGGCTATTGTATACAGGAGGATCAATAACTCCGCCCGGGGAAAAGGATATGCCTGGAGTGGATGTTTGAAAAAATATACAACATGGGAGAAAAATATGATGCAATAAGTGTGTTCGACGCCGACAATCTTGTCTCATCCAACTATCTCTTAGAAATGAACAAACAGCTATGCAAAGGCCACAAGGTTGTCCAAGGGTATATCGACAGCAAAAATCCCTTTGATTCATGGATTACTCTGTCATACTCCATAGCGTTTTGGCTTTCAAATAGGATATTCCAGCTTCCGAGATACTACTTGGGCCTAAGCTGCGGACTTTGCGGCACAGGCTTTTGTATTGACGTGAATGTCCTGAAAGAAATAGGCTGGGGAGCGACATGCCTTACAGAAGATTTGGAGTTTACAATGAAGCTTGCATTAAACAACTACAAGGTTGCATGGTCCCATAATGCAGTGGTTTATGACGAAAAGCCCATTACATTAAAGCAATCATGGAACCAGCGCAAAAGGTGGATGCAGGGTCACGCAGACTGTGCAAGCCGGTATTTGGGTCCGCTGTTTCGAAAAGCTTTCAGGGAGAGAGATTTAATAGCCTTTGACTGTGCGGTTTATTTATTTCAGCCCATAAGGCTGGTTTTTATTGGACTAATAACAATAATGATGTGGATTCAAACTGTTTATCCCGAATCCCCTTTTTATAATCTAAAATATGTTTTTCCCACAGAAGTCTGGACTGTATTTGTAACATTGCAGTTTCTCTATGGACCTTTGATTGTACTTTCAGAGAAAAAATTCAACTTGAAGGTGCTTTACGGATTTTTGATTTATCCTTTTTACTGCATTACATGGATACCGATTACCATACAGGGATTTATGAGTAAAAACAATAAAGACTGGAGCCACACGCAGCATTCAAGGAAAATAAGTATCTCCGATCTGGAAAAGGCATAAAAAAAGAGCCAAAAGGAATTATTTCCTCTGACTCTTTTTTATCCTTAGCTTCTGTCCATGGCAATCTCGTTTTTATTCTGAAGAAATACCAGTTCACCTTCTCTAGCATCAACAAATACTTTGTCTCCCGATTTTACTTTTCCTTCCAGCATTTCCTCAGCCAGTTTATCCTCAATCATGCTCTGTACGGCTCTTCTTAACGGTCTTGCTCCATACACCTGATCGAATCCGTTCTTTGCAAGAAGAGCTTTCGCCTCTTCCGATACCTCAATAGTAATATCATTCTGTTTGAGCCTGTCGGCAAGGTTGTTTACCATAAGTCCTACTATCTTCTTCAGGTGTTCTTCTTCAAGAGGATGGAACACGATTATCTCATCTATCCTGTTTAAGAATTCCGGCCTGAAGTTCTTTTTAAGCTCACCCATGACGTTGTTTTTCATATCTTCATAGCTTTTTGCTTTGTCTTGGCTAACCGGAGCAAATCCCAGTTGCTTCGGTTCGGTTATGAGCCGCGCACCTATGTTTGATGTCATGATAATTACCGTATTTCTAAAGTCCACTACTCTGCCCTGGGAATCAGTCAGCCTTCCGTCTTCAAGAATTTGAAGCAGAATATTGAATATATCCGGATGCGCCTTTTCAATTTCATCAAACAATACTACCGAATAAGGTTTCCTTCTTACTTTTTCGGTAAGCTGTCCCCCTTCTTCATAACCGACATATCCCGGAGGTGAACCCACAAGTCTTGAAACGCTGTGTTTCTCCATGTACTCCGACATATCTATTCTGATCATTGCGTTTTCTTCACCAAAGAGAGCCTCCGCCAAAGCTTTGCTAAGCTCAGTCTTTCCTACTCCTGTAGGACCAAGGAATATAAACGAGCCCACAGGTCTCTTCGGATCTTTGAGGCCTACCCTTCCTCTTCTAATGGCTTTGGATATTGCCTTTACAGCTTCATCCTGTCCTATTACTCTTTTGTGAAGTATTTCTTCCATCTTCATGAGTCTTTCGGATTCTTCCTCGGCAAGTCTCTTTACCGGAATACCCGTCCAGTCAGCCACAATTCCTGCAATATCATCTTCGCTAACTGTATTTGTAGTGGTCTGATTTTTCTGACGCCAGCTGTCCTTTGCTTTCTCCAGCTCATTTTTCAGTCTCTGCTCCTCATCTCTTATCCGGGCAGCCTTTTCAAATTCCTGGCATACTATTGCATCTTCCTTCTCTTTTCTAAGTCTCTCAACCTTTTCCTCAAGATGCTTTAAATCAGGGGGTGCAGTAAAGGATTTCAGTCTTACCCTTGATGCAGCCTCATCTATAAGGTCAATGGCTTTATCGGGCAGGAACCGGTCCGTAATGTATCTGTCGGACATGTTTACAGCTGCTACCAAAGCCTCGTCAGTGATTTTTACACTGTGATGCGCCTCGTACTTGTCTCTCAAACCCCTTAATATTTCAATGGCTTCTTCTTTTGTTGGTTCTCCGACAGTAATCGGCTGAAATCTTCTCTCTAGTGCCGCATCTTTTTCGATATGCTTCCTGTACTCATCAATAGTAGTGGCACCGATAACCTGAATCTCGCCCCTTGCCAAAGAAGGCTTTAATATATTTGATGCATCGATTGCACCCTCAGCCGCACCGGCTCCAATGATTGTGTGCATTTCGTCAATAAACAGTATTACATTGCCTGCTTTCCTGATTTCATCAAGGGCCTTTTTAAGCCTTTCTTCAAATTCACCTCTATATTTTGCACCGGCAACCATAGAGGACAAGTCCAAAGTTACAACTCTTTTGTCCTTCAATATCTCCGGAATATTTCCCTCAACTATCTTCTGGGCAAGCCCTTCGGCAATTGCAGTTTTACCGACTCCCGGCTCACCAATTAAGCAAGGATTGTTCTTTGTCCTTCTGCTTAGAATCTGCACCACCCTTTCAATTTCCTTGTCACGGCCTATTACCGGGTCAAACTTTGCTTCTCTTGCCATCTCTGTCAAGTCCCTGCCAAATTGATTTAGGGTTGGTGTATTTGAATAGGATGTGTTGTTTTTAGGTACACCGGAAGAATTGGACGCTTCCTCACTGAGCATGTTTAGTATCTCCTGAATAAGCTTTTGATGCTCAACTCCCAAGTCCTTCAAAATCCTTACGGCAACACTTTCTCCTTCTTTCATTATTCCTAAAAGAAGGTGCTCTGTTCCGATATAGTTGTGACCCATTCTCCGTGCTTCTCTATAGCTAAGCTCAAGAACTCTTTTGGTTCTTGGAGTAAAATCCAACGGCTGCCCCATTACTTCACCGCGTCCAATGAGTTCTTCAATTTCCTTTATAACCTTGTCTTCGGTGACACCCTGACTTTGCAAAACCCGTGCGGCAACTCCGCTTCCTTCCTTTACCAAACCCAGAAGAAGGTGCTCTGTTCCAACATAATTATGCCCCAATTCTATAGCTATGTTCTGAGAAATATTTATTGCTTTTTGTGCTTTTTCGGTAAAACGTCCGTACATGGTACATCCTCCTTCATATCTATATTTGTTTATCGTGCAAGTTTATAAATCTTCTACTTCAGTCTGTTTCTTATGGTTTCCGCTCTCTTTATATCCCTTTCCTCCGGATTCAGCGGCCTTCCTACACTTTCCTGCAAGTTTGCCGGCTGTACCAGGAGCTGTATTTCATTAAGTTTCCTAATATCTATATCTGTAATTATTCCCATATCAACTCCCAATCTAACATCGGACAACAATTTTAGCCCCTCTTCCGAGGAAATTATCCTTGCGTTGGACAAAAGGCCTAAAGAACGGAAAATTCTGTCCTCAAACCTGAAGGAATTCTGCTTGTAAAGCTGTTTTCTTAAAGCTCTTTCCTGGTCAATTATCTGTTTTGCAATATTGTTTATATTCGAAATTATTTCTCCCTCAGTAAGCCCAAGGGTAACTTGATTGGATATCTGGTACATATTACCCGAAGCCTCGGAATTTTCGCCGTAAAGCCCTCTTACCGCAATTCCCAGCTTTGAACATATCTCAAGAATACCTTTTATATATCCCGTCATGGTAAGTGCAGGAAGATGCAGCATTACCGAAGTCCTTATGCCGGTCCCAAGGTTGGTGGGACAACAGGTGAGATATCCGAATTTTTCGTCAAAAGCATAATCGATACTTTCCTCCAGCAGATTGTCTATCTTGTTGCAAAGATTCCATGTATCGTCAAGTTGTAAGCCTGCAGAAAGGCACTGTATCCTGAGATGGTCTTCTTCATTAATCATTATGCTGATATTTTCTTCCGCACTGATAATTACCCCGCTTTCAATGCGGCTTTCTGCCAAGTCTGCTTATAAGGTGTTTTTCCACCAGCACTTGCCTTTGAACCGGTGTCAGTTCATGAATATCAATAAACTTAAAATTATCCCCAATGGCACTGCTTCTTCCAAAAATCGCTTCCTTGACCTTCTTTATTATCAATTTCCCATCTTCTTTGCATTTTAGACGGGAAAGGAATTCCGTTAAAGTTCCTTGCTATACGCACTCTTGTGCTCATTACCACATCCGATTCGGGACCTATTTGCATGTACACTCATTCATCATATACACCTCCTGCTCCTGCAAAACCAATGCGCTGTTCTGTCCTGTTTACATATTGTTTGACTCGAGACTTTTTATTTGATCCCTCAATACCGCTGCTTTTTCATATTCCTCATTTTTTATAGCGATATTAAGCTGCTGCTTTAGTTTCTCAATTTCTCTGGACACTCTAATACTTCCGAAAGCTCTGGAGGGAAACTTTCCATTGTATTGTATATTTCCATGAAGTCTTCTTAGCAGCGGAACCAACTTATCGTTATACACCTTGTAACAGTTGGAACAACCTAGTTTACCGATTTTTTTGAATTCCTCATAGCTCATCCCACAGGTTTCACACACTACATCCGGGTTTTGCTGTGGAGCCGATGCCATATATGGAAATCCCATAATGCCTGAGAAAAAGTCATTTATGCTAAAAGGAGATATCACATTAAACTTTCCTTCCTCCCGGGCACATTGTTCACAGAGGTAAACAACACTTTTGCTGTTGTTTATTATTTGTGTCATCTGAACGTTGGCAACTCTTTTCTGACATTTTTGACACAACATTATGCTCACTCCCTTCAAAAAGGATCCAACATTAATAGGTTACTTGTATCAAACCAAAAGACACACCAGCATGTTTTTTAAGATACTGGCCCGAATATACCTCTACTCTCTACAGGGACGGCCGAAAGGGCCTTGTCGCTGGTAGCGGCTTTAAGCATCAATGCTTCCCTTTCCGATATAACATTATGGTCAATAAAATTATTTATAAATACATGAGCCGACTGCTGAGAAATGCTGTCACCCATGGAGTTGATGATGTGCATAAGATAATTCTTGCCTTCGTGCCCAATACTTACCCGTCTTATCTTTATATATCCTCCTCCACCCCTGCGGCTTTCTACATAATAGCCTCTTTCGGTTGTGAACCTTGTGTCTATTACATAATTTATCTGGGATGGCACACAGTTAAATTGGTTGGCAAGCTCATTTCTTTGAATTTCAATGGTTCCGTCGGTATCATTAATCAACTGTTTTATAAATTGTTCTATAAGATCGCTGAGTTTCGCCATACTCATCACCCTATTCCGTGCTGATTTTGACTTTCTTTGACCTTTGATTATATTATAAAATACTTTAATCCCATATTCAAGGTCTTTAAAGTGAATATCTTCTTATAATGAGCAATTATTTTAATTTATTCAAAAAAATAATATCAATACCTGTTACTTATTTTCAGTAGCTCATTATTTTACCGGTTCTATCCTTATATTATCCAACCAAGTTCGGCTAAAAGGTTATACATTCATTGCCTCGTTATTTTTTCCGCAGGTATTATATTGTATTCATACCAAAAGTCTCATTATAATTGCCAATAACAGTAGTATCACGGCTGATGGATCAAATATACCAAAAGGGAATGCCTTCCGAGGCGGCTTATGTGATTGTCCCTGACAGAAAATTTGAAAATACTTTTCTTTTCCTTATAAATAAATCTGCTTAATGCAATGCCAAGCAAAAAAGGCCATGCCCAAGGAAAAATAGGATAATAATCCGCCGAAATGAATTTATCGTTGTGAAACCCAAACATGAAAAAATAGTTGTGGAAAACATTAACATCAGAGACAATAAAACGAGTCCCGGCAATAATCAAACTAAGTATCAAAAGCCAAGGTGTCGGAATTTTTTTTAATAATGGAGAAACCATCATACATATGCCTAAAAGATGGAGTATTCCGAAAGAAATAAAATAATCCCTGCCAGCGATAAAAGTAACAAGACTTATGAATAAAGCAGCGAAAAAAACTACAAGTCCCCGTCTAAAGCTGTTTTTGCTGAACTTGGTACTAATACCGGAGACCATTATAAACAATGTGGCATCTAAAATTCTGATTTTATCTATAAATCCCGTACCGTAACCGATAGGAAAATTATAAACAAACTCAAGGTCATAAAGAATATGCAGTATCACCATTATTATTACAAGGATTCCTCTTAAAACATCGATTTCCCAGATTCGCTCACTCGAAGTATTTTTTCCTTTAATCATTTATTTCCGTCCTCCAAAAATACCACCTTTTCTACAATAATAGTATAAACAGTTTTCTATAAGATTTTAATTTTTCCTCTTTCATTTCAAGAGGCGCACATTAAAAAGGGTACGGTCATTAATACCATACCCTTTTTATTTTAATATGAAACAATAATATATGTAACAGCTATTGCGAATCTTCTGCCGACATATTCTTTTTCGCTTCCTCAATTACCTTCTGACTTACATGAGGCGGTGCCTCTTCATACCTTTCAAACCACATTTTAAACGAGCCTCTTCCCTGAGTCATCGACGTCAGATCTGTGGCATATTTAAACATTTCCGCCTCGGGTACCTCAGCAACAACCTGCTGTATACCGTTGTCCTGAGGATTCATTCCCAGTATTCTTCCTCTTCTCTTGTTTAGATCTCCGATAATTTCTCCCATATAGCTTTCCGGTACATAAACCTCCACATGGGCTATGGGCTCCAAGAGTACCGGAGATGCCTGTTCCAAACCTTTCTTGTAAGCAAGATTTGCTGCTATTTTAAAGGCCATTTCCGATGAATCTACAGAGTGGTATGATCCGTCCACCAGCGTCGCTTTAAGGAATACCACAGGATAACCTGCCAGCACACCTTTTCGAATACTTTCCTGCAATCCTTTTTCAACTGCAGGGAAATATTGCTTCGGTACCGCACCTCCAAATATTTTTTCTTCGAAGGTAAGTTCCTCTTTGTCCCCGGGTTCGAATTCTATCCAAACATGACCGTATTGACCGTGACCACCGGACTGTTTCTTGTGCTTTCCTTCCACTTTAACTTTTTTCTTTATTGTCTCACGATAAGGTACTTTAGGAGGAGTAAGCTCAACCGATACGCCAAATTTTGTTTTCAGCTTGTTCACTATTACATCCAGGTGGATTTCACCCATACCGGAAATGAGGGTCTGATGGGTTTCGGTATTTGTTGAAACTTTGAATGTAGGGTCTTCATCCTGAAGTTTGTTGAGTCCCGAGCCTATTTTTTCTTCATCACCTTTTGATGTCGGCTGGACTGCATGGACATGACGGTTCGGGGAATGGAATTTTGTCTAATACTACGGGATTTTCCTGGGTACAGAGGGTGTCATTTGTGTTCACCGTTTGAAGCTTGGCTACCGCACCTATATCTCCGGTTATCAGCTTATCTACGGGTATATTCTTTTTCCCCCTTAATATAAAGAGCTGGGATATTTTTTCCACTTTTCCTGTGGTGGTGTTATAAACCGTGGAATCGGATTTTAATGTTCCCGAGAATACTCTTATCATTGAAATCTTTCCGACAAAGGGGTCTGCTATTGTTTTAAAAACTAAAGCGGAAAGAGGTGCATCCTCGCTGGTTTTCAGCTCACAGACTTCGTCCTTGCCAGATTTTTGGGCTTTTACTACCCCGGCATCGACCGGAGAGGGCATAAATTCAACAATGGAATCCATTAGTGTTCTCACTCCAAGGTTGGCTGTCGCGGAACCGCAGAAAACCGGCACTAAAGAGCCATCCTTTATTCCCTGGCGAAGTCCTTTGCTTATTTCCTCAGCCGTAAATTCCTGACCGTCAAAGAATTTCTCCATAAGTTCTTCACTGGTTTCTGCCACGGCTTCAATCAAGGCGCTTCTGATTTCTTGCATTTTATCGTTTAATTCCGAAGGAATATCCGCATCAATCAATTTATCTTTATCAAACTTTTTTGCTTTCATTGCTATGACATCTATATATCCGGTAAATTTCGCGTTTTCAACTATGGGTATTTGAAAGGCGATTACATTTTTTCCGAAGGTTGCAACCAATTGATCTAAAGTTTTGAAGAAGTTTGCATTTTCATCATCCATTTTATTTACAAAAAAGACAGTTGGGATATTTCTTTCCTGAGCTCGTGTCCATGCTTTTTCCGTTCCTACTGCAACTCCGCTTTTTGCGGAAACAAGAATCACTGCACTGTCCGCAACTCTTATTCCTTGTTTTACTTCTCCGACAAAATCAAAATATCCGGGAGTATCAATTACATTAATTTTGTAATCTTTCCATTGACATGGGCAAATAGATGTGCTGATTGAACTCTTTCTCTTGATTTCCTCAGGGTCGTAATCTGAAGTGGTGGTTCCGTCTTCAACTCTTCCAAATCTCTCAAGTACTCCGGTGTTAAACAGCATTGCTTCAGCGAGAGTTGTTTTTCCAGCTCCTCCGTGAGACATCAGGCATACATTGCGAATCCTATCCGCAGCCAGGTCTTTCATAATAATTCCCCCTTGTATATTTATTGAACTTATGAAAGTTCATTTGCATTACCTGTAAACACAAAACAAGTTACTCAAATTATTATTTAAGAATTATTATGCCAGCCATGCTGTGTACTTTTGGATGCGAACCTCTATATCTGTTCTGCAAAAGAATATTTTGTTCTTTATTTATTATTCTATTTTTTTTATAAATTCCCTTTTATAGCATCAATATTTTTACTGCGATATTTTTGTGCAAATATACCGAATGTGCATCCTCTTCTCAACATGTGCAAAGCATAATACAATTTATGGTATAATTATGTCCGTTTCATTATCATTACTGAACTGTAATAAAACGTAACTTGTAAATATGTTTGTCAGTAATTTAATTCTATGCCTGAAGTATCATATTTTATGAAATGTATTTGAGTTACATCCAAGCTTGTATGTTACCTTTTTAACGTTATTTGTTGTTGACATTTGCACATTAACATTGTACATTAATATAAAAGAATAAAAGCAAAGCCAAATCAAAAAAGCAGGCAACAATTGCTTTTTGGCAGAATGGTAGAATGGATGTCTATTGTGGTATTAAAAATGTAGTATTTTGCTTAGTACGGGTAGAAAGGAAGGAATGGTAAGATGGTTATTGTAATGAAACCCAACTCAAAAGAAAGCGATATTAACGAGATATCGAAAGTATTAAGTTCTTTGGGGCTCGGTGTGCATATTTCAAAGGGCTCCGAAAGGACCATTATCGGCGTTATCGGTGACAAAAGGAAGCTTTCCGACGTACCTTTGGAGCTTATGAACGGTGTCGAAAAGCTGGTTCCTATCGTCGAGTCATATAAGCTCGCGGGCAGAACCTTTAGGCCGGAACCTAGTGTAATCGATGTCAACGGTGTAAAAATTGGAGGCAAGGAGCTTGTTATCATGGCAGGGCCCTGTGCTGTTGAAAGCCGGGATCAAATTATAGCTGCCGCTCAGGCCGTAAAAAAAGCCGGTGCACAGTTCCTAAGGGGTGGAGCTTTTAAGCCGAGGACTTCCCCTTATTCATTCCAGGGGCTTGAAGAAGAAGGATTGAAGCTTCTAAAAGAAGCAAAAGAAGCAACGGGACTCCTTATTATAACAGAAGTTACCTGCGAAAAAGCTATTGAAGTAGCTGAAAGTTATGTTGATATGTTCCAGATAGGAGCAAGAAACGTACAGAATTTCCAACTGCTTCGAGAAATTGGACGCTCCAAAAAGCCTGTTTTGTTTAAGAGAGGGCATTCAACCACTATAGACGAATGGTTGAATGCAGCCGAATATATAATGAGTGAAGGCAATTATAACGTTGTTCTTTGCGAAAGAGGTATAAGAACCTTTGAAACAGCTACCAGAAACACTTTGGATATAAGTGCGGTACCTGTCGTAAAAAGCTTGAGTCATCTTCCAATAATTGTCGACCCAAGCCATGCTGCAGGAAAGACCCAGTATATTCTTCCTCTTTCAAAGGCAGCTATTGCTGCGGGTGCAGACGGACTTATCATAGAAGTTCATCCGAATCCAAAATGTGCATTATCTGATGCCGCCCAACAACTTCCGCCGGATGATTTTTATGATTTGTGTAAAGATATAAGTAAAATTGCCGAAATATTAGGAAGAGAGTTTAACTATGCAGGCTAAAAAGATATCCATTATCGGGCTTGGACTTATCGGAGGGTCGCTGGCAAGGGCTCTGAAAGAGAAACTTAATATCGAGTCGATAATTGCAGTCGACATCAACGAAAAAAGTCTAAGTCAAGCTCTTAAAGAAGGTTATATAAGCGAAGGTTTTACCGAACTAAACGAATCGGTATATAATTCCGACATTATTTTTATATGTACACCGATTAGGAGTACTATTGACTATATAACCCAACTGTACGGCAAGGTAAAAAACGGATGTATCGTGACAGATACGGCAAGTACAAAGGGAGAAATAATAGATTTCATAAACTCATTGGATAATCCCCCCTGCTTCATTGGGGGACATCCAATGGCTGGTACCGAGAAGGCAGGCTTTGCATCAAGTTTTTCACACATGTTTGAGAATGCATATTATATATTGTCTCCTTCTAAAAACTGCCCCGAAGAATCCCTTGAGTCTTTGGCAGAAATAATTAAAGGAATCGGTGCAATACCGGTAAAACTTGACTCCAGAGAACATGATATTATTACCGCAACCATAAGCCATGTACCGCACGTGATTGCTTCTGCCTGGTAAACCTTGTGAAATCCTCTGATTCCCCCGACGGCAAAATGTTGACTTTGGCAGCAGGAGGATTCAAGGATATAACAAGAATTGCATCGTCAAATCCCAGGATGTGGGAAAATATTATTTTAAGCAACAGGCAAATAGTAAAATCAACTTTATATAAATTTACCGAGACAATAAACGCTTTTATTGAATATATTGATAGTGAAAATTCAAACAGCATATACAACTTTTTCGATTCTGCAAAAAAGTTTCGCGATTCCATTCCAAACAACAGGAAAGGACTCATCGAACCGCAGAATGAGCTTATTGTGGATGTTGTTGACAAGCCCGGTATTATTGGAGAAATAGCAACCATACTTGGAAAGAACGGTATAAATATAAAAAATATCAATGTTTCCAACAGCCGGGAATTTGAGCAAGGGTGCCTTAGAATCACGTTACCCGATTCTAGCAGTGTGGCAGACGCTTTTGAGCTGCTTGTTGAAAAAGGTTATAAAGTGTTTAAGATTTAATGAATCAAATTTAAAATAAATATTTATCAGCAAAATTCGTACCGCAACAAAAGCTTCACTTATACTTATGGAATGGGGGAATAAGCGTGTTAATTGAGCAAAGGGATTCACTAAGAGGCGAAATAAACATACCCGGGGATAAATCCATTTCCCACAGGGCAATTCTTTTCGGCTCACTAGCAAAAGGAACTACTGAAATTGATGGGCTTATGATGGGTGAAGACTGCCTCAGTACCATTGACTGTTTCAGGAAAATGCAGGTCAGCATCGAAATACTTCCGAACAAGATAAAGATTCAGGGTAATGGACTGTATGGTTTAAGACCACCCTCTGCTCCTTTAAATGCCGGAAGATCTGGTACTGCATTGAGACTTCTGTTGGGTGTACTTTCAGGGCAGCCTTTCTCCTCTGTAGTTACCAGAAATGAATCAGCTCTCAGGAAACCTGTGGGTAAAGTTGTTGCTCCGTTAAGGCAGATGGGAGCAAACATTAACGGAAGGGAGAATGGAAACCTTTGCCCGCTTTCAATCCAGCCGGCAAAACTGACTGGTAAAACCCATAATGTTTCCATATTGGACACATATATCAAGTCTCCTCTTCTCATTGCCGGTCTTTATGCTGAAGGCGAGACTACGGTAATTGAAGAGGTAAAGTCCAGAGACCATTCGGAGCTTATGCTCAACTATTTCGGAGCCGACCTAAAAATTAACGGTCTGGAAGTCACCTCCCGCAGGGTCGAAAACTTATATGCACAGCATATTGAGGTGCCCGGGGATATTTCGATAGCAGCATATTTCATAACAGCGGGCCTGATAGTGCCAAATTCCGATATAGTAATCAAAAATGTCGGTATCAATCCTACAAGAGCAGGAATTCTTGATGTATATAAATCAATGGGAGCTAAAATTGAACTTATCAACGAACGTGTCGTCAGCAACGAAAAAGTTGCCGATATCAGGGTTGTATCTTCATCTCTTAACGGAACAACCATTGACGGCAGCATGATACCAAGCTGATAGATGAAATTCCGATTATTACCGTTGCTGCCTCTATTGCCAAGGGAACTACAACAATTACCGGACTTAAAGGCTTTAAGACAAAGGAATCGGGCAAACTTAGCCGTATGATAACCGAGCTTTCCAAGCTTGGAGCCTCACTGCAAGAGACAGAGGACGGAGTGGTAATAGAAGGTAAAGAATACCTCAAAGGTACTTTCGTAGAAGGCCACAATGATGCCGCGATCACCATGTCCCTTTGTATCGCAGGTCTTATTGCCGAAAATGAGACCAACATCAGAAAAGCTCAGATACTCGATATAGCATACCCCGAATTTATAACCGTTTTGAACAGACTGTAATTTTGGAAAATCAGAAGCGGCTTGATTTAAAGCTTTTGAATAACAAAAACCGGTTGCAGCAAAGACTGCCCGGTTTTTGTATTTTTTATTTTTCAGTTTTACGCATTTCATTTAACCTGTATCCTAAAACCATAAGGCTGTCGCTTAGGTGAACATTCTCGATTATAACATCATAGGGAAGCTTTAAATCCATAGGAGAAAAATTCCACAGTCCTTTAACCCCAAGACGTGCCACTTTGTCTGCCACAGCAGGAGTATGTTCGTACGGAACACAAAGAATTGCAATATCTACTTCATTTTCCGATACAAACCGTTCCAAACTGTCAAGATGCATAATCTCTATATCTCTTATCTTTTTCCCCACTAGACTTGAATTTATGTCGAAAATACCTGTAAGCCTAAAACCTCTTTTTTCGAAATTTGAGTAATTGGCAAGAGCCTGGCCCATATTTCCAGCTCCAATGATAATAACTTTAAACGCTTCATTCACGCCAAGAATATTGCCTATTTCATTATACAGATACTCAACATTGTATCCGTACCCCTGTTGTCCAAATCCTCCGAAACAATTCAAATCCTGACGTATCTGAGATGCAGTTATTCCCATCCTAGAGCTTAGTTCCTTCGATGATATTCTCGTTATCCCAAGCTTCAAGAGATCCGAAAGATATCTGTAGTACCTGGCAAACGCTTTATTACTGCCATAGAAATTTTTTTCTCTAAACTCATCGCTTTCACCTCAAAGTTTTATCTTGGAACAACTTTACATCACTACCTGGGTAATTGTGATTATAACATCTTTGTTATTTTATTGTCAATATTGCTAAGAGCCAGTATTTCTGCTAAAATGGATTGGGTTAACGTTGAAAAGACAGTAATTTATATGCTTTTACATTTTTATTTTAGCATATTTTTTTATTTTAGCATATTTTTTATAGCTAATTTACTATACTTGGTTTTTAGGTGATGGAGTATGATAGTTTTAGGCTGCAACAATATCAGCCTGTCCTTTGGCATAAGAGAAATTTTAAAAGATATTTCTTTCAGCATTAACGATACTGACAAAGTTGGCGTTGTCGGAGTAAATGGAGCAGGTAAATCCACACTTTTTAAAATAATAGCCGGAGAATATCTTCCCGACAGCGGAGAATTCTATACAGCCAAAAACTCAAAACTCGGTTACCTTGCACAAAATTCCGGTCTGGACTCGTCTAATACCATACTTGACGAGGTCCTGGCGGTATTTTCCCATTTTACCGAAATGGAATCCCGTATAAATTCTTTGGAAAAATCCATGAGCACCGAAAAGGATGAAGGTAAGCTAAACTCAATCATGAAAGAGTATTCGCGGTTGTCCGATGAATATGCCGTTTGGGAGGATTCGAATACAAGAGCCGTGCAAAGGGTGTCTTGAAAGGTCTGGGATTTGAAGAGGACCAATTTTCACTAAATGCCAGGAATCTTAGCGGAGGTCAGAAAACAAGACTTGCCTTGGCAAGGCTTCTTCTTACAGAACCGGATATCCTCCTTTTGGATGAGCCTACAAACCACCTTGATATAAATGCCATAGAATGGTTGGAAGAATTTTGTCAAACTACAAAAAGTGTGTGCTGGTTATATCCCACGACAGATATTTTCTTGACAAAATTACCAACAAAACACTGGAAATTGAAAATTGCGAATGCAAGCTCTACAACGGCAATTATTCCGCATATTTAAAGCAAAAAGCTGTGGACCGGGAGATTCAGCAAAGGCACTACGAACAGCAGCAGAAGGAAATTGCACGATTGGAAGCATTTATAGAGCAGCAGCGAAGATGGAACAGAGAAAGAAATATCATTGCTGCGGAAAGCAGGCAAAAAGCCATTGAACGAATGGAAAAAATCGATGCGCCCAAAAACCTTCCGGAAAAGGTAAGGATGAAGTTCAAAAGCGGCATAGCCAGCGGAAATGATGTCCTCTTTGCGGAAGGCCTCGGGAAGGAATATCCCGGAAAACCATTATTTAAAGACGTAAATTTTACCATCAGAAAAAAAGAAAGAGTATTTATTTTAGGCCCAAACGGATGCGGAAAGTCCACCCTTTTAAAAATACTTACCGGCAAAATTGAAAGCTTTAAAGGAAGTTTTAGATATGGGTATAACGTAACACTGGGTTATTATGACCAGGAGCAGGAAGAGCTAAACCCCAATAACACATTGATTGATGAGGTGTGGAGTGCCAACGAGGATCTTTCACAGACAGAAATCAGAAATGTCCTGGCAATGTTTCTGTTTAAAGGAGAAGATGTCTTAAAGCCGGTTTCTACTTTAAGCGGCGGTGAGAAAAGCAGGATTTCTCTTATTAAATTGATGCTTTCCGAGGCCAATCTCCTTATACTCGACGAGCCCACAAACCACCTTGATATAAACTCGAGGGAAGTTCTTGAAAGTTCCCTTGAAGATTATGACGGTACTCTGCTCATTGTATCCCATGACAGGTACTTTATAGACAAACTTGCAACCCGCATTATTGAACTTGGCGAAACTTCATGTATTGACTATAACGGTAATTACACCGAGTTTCATGAGTACAAGAGCAAGCTGAATTTAAGCACTGGCAATGAATCTAAAAGCGTCAAAATGACCTCCTCCAAAATGGAGCACATTGCAACAAAGGAAGAAAAGGCAAAAAGAAGAAAGCTTGAAAAGCAGCTGTCCGAAACCGAAAAAGAAATCAACAGTACCGAAGCCCGCATCAAAGAGATTGAGGAGCAAATGACCCAGGAAGAAATTATAAGCGATCATGTAAAACTTATGGAACTTCATAACGAACTTAATGAGCTTAACTCAAAGCTTGAAGGGCTGTATGAACTTTGGGACGAGCTTATGAGCCAAAGCAATGAATAACAAAGCCGTATTTTGAACGAAAATTTTTTGTATTTATCCCACCATTTTGAACATTCAACAGGCTGTATGAATATACTGTCTATGAAGATTTATACTATCATGAAGGAATGATGAATCAAATGTGGTATATAGTACAGCCGGGAGATTCCCTTTATATCATTTCCCAAAAATTCGGAGTAACAATTGCACAGATAAAAAGTGCAAACCAACTGACAGACAACATTATTTATGTAGGTCAACGCCTGTACATACCTCTGGGAGTTCAAGCACCTATTGTATACACCGTAAAACCCGGTGATACATTGTATCTGATTGCCCGAAGATTCGACACTACCGTAGACAGCCTTATGGCTCTTAACAACCTTACCGGCACCCTGCTTAGAGTAGGTCAGCAATTAACCATCCCCCTTTATACCGAAGCCGTAGTCAATGTAAATACTGCAAATATCCGCAGCGGCCCGGGAACCAACTTCAGCATACTTACCCGAATGACAAATGGAGCAAAACTTCCGGTTATCGGTTTTAGCAACAACTGGTACCGGGTACGCCTCTTTAACGGAAAAGAAGGATGGATTTCAGGAAACATAGTAACCCGCAATGTCTACAGCGGACGCAGGCCAATAACAGGAGTACTGGGGTTCTATACCCTTGAGGAAGGCCCTTCCCTCCCCAGCTCATTTACATCCTTTGCAAACAATACGGGGCAGCTTTCCTCAACCGGACTGTTCATGTTTAGAATCAGCGCCAACAATCCGACTACCATTGAAAAATTCGGGGATTTTACCGATCAGGATGTGCGCAACCTGGTAGCAATAGCCCACAGGAACAACGTAAAAATTATGCCTGTAGTTCACAACCTGCTGTACAGACCCGGAGGAACCACCCTTGCTAAAAATGTTGTAAAGACCCTTGTTTCAGACCCGAGAAACAGAAATGCCTTTGCCTTAAACCTTGTAAATCTTATAGAAAGATACGGTTTTGACGGTGTGAACATTGATATTGAAGACGTATTTATAGAAGACAGTGACAATCTCTCCCTCCTGTATACCGATATAGCTGAAGTATTGCGGCCAAGAGGATATTTCTTCTCTGCATCGGTTCCTTCAAGGGTAAGTGACGAACCCTTCAACCCCTTCTCTGACCCGTTTAATTACAGTGTAATCGGCAGAGCAGTGATGAATTTGTGGTAATGCTGTACAACGAATTCGGATGGCCGGGAAGCCCGCCGGGACCGGCAGTTACAATAGGCTGGATGGAGCGTGTGTTAAGGTATACCATGAGCAAAATGCCTCGGGATAAGATTGTTGCTGCTGTATCTGTATTCGGATTTGATTTTAATCTTACTACAGGCAGAAACACTTATGTAACTTACCAAATGGCAATCAACCTTGCACGAAGGTACAACAGCGAAATCATCTTCAATGAAGAAAGACAAACACCTATGTTCTCCTACCGGGATGCGCAGGGAAATCAGCACGAAGTATGGTTTGAGGATGCCCGAAGCCTTAGAGCCAAAATCCAGCTTGCCTGGGATCTCGGTATAAAAGGTGTTGCATTATGGAGGCTTGGAATGGAAGATCCGGCAATCTGGTCCATGCTCCAAAACGAAGTTGTGGTAAGAAAATTCTAAAAATCAAAAACCGGAAGAATGAGCAGCAGTCAGCAATATGGATAAGGAGGTAAATAATTATTTTAATTACTTACCTCCCTTTATATATTTTTCTTTTTTGCTTTGCATAGAGGACAGCCTTGAAGAGCAAGGGGAACTTCAAGACAGCATGATTGCATCAGTTCTTCATTTGAAAGAATTTCCGATGTCAATCCGTCTGCTGCTACTTTACCTTCTTTTAGTACAATAGTCCTTTCGCAGATTTCAAATACCATATCCAAATCATGACTGGTTATTATTTTGGTATGTTCAAAACTTTTGAGAAGTTCCATTACCTTTCGCCTGGATTTTGGGTCAAGACTTGAGGTAGGCTCATCCATGATTAATATATCCGGCTGCATCGACAGGACTGTTGCAATTGCGGCAGCCCGCTTCTCTCCCCCTGACAGCTTATAAGGAGCACGGTCTTTTAAGTGGGATATACCAACCATATCTAGAGACTTCATCACCCTGTCCTCAACTTCTTTTTCATCAAGCCCTAAATTTCTGGGGCCAAAGGCTGCATCATCATAAACTGTGGTCATGAATAGCTGGTCATCTGGGTTTTGAAAAACCATTCCAAGTCTTTGGCGGATTAGGGCCAATGTTTTTTTCGTAAGACGAACATCACCGATTATTACCTCACCCTGGCTCGGAAAAAGAACTCCCATAAGCATGAGAAGCAAAGTTGATTTTCCTGCACCGTTCGCTCCTACAATCCCCACTGACTCTCCATGGTAAATACCGAAAGATATCCCATTAATTGCTTTATGACCGTCCGGATAGGCGAAATTCAAATTCTTTACTTCAAGTTTATGATGACTCATTTATTTTATCACTCCTGTAAGTAATGTACCTATCAGCATAGGTATGTCATACAGCCTTACCGCTGCAAAGAATAACATCCACCCGCCAAGGTATAAAATATCGGCAATTTTAAGCTTCATGCCTTCTCCTGTGTTGTACTCACCTGTAAAACCCCTGACGCACATAGCCTGATAGATCCTCTGTGCCCTGTCAAATGTCCTTAATACAAGCTGACCTGCAAAGGAGCCCCAGTCCCTAATATGAACCCCCTTTTGCAATGGAGAACGCAAAACATATGACCTTAGCATTCTTTGCGCTTCTTCCAGCAACACTGATATATACCGGTATGTAAGCAAAAGCTGCAAAATAAACAACTTTGGTATTTTCATCATTCTTAAAGCCGCTGCCAGCTTATCCATACCTGTGGTAGCAACTAACAAAAGCACGACAAAAACTGTAAGAATACTTTTGATAAAAATAGACAAAAAAGTAATCCAGCCCGTTGAAAGGGTTAACCCTCCCAAAACGAAGGTTTGCTTTTCAAAGAGCGGATTTAATATGCCAATTCCAATAACAAACGGCTCAACGATTAGAATCCTTTTTAGTATAGGTGCTATTGGCAGCTCTGCAAGGTTAATAATAATTACAGGATAAAAAAGCAAAGGAAGAAGTCTTGCAATTTCATATCTTCCAAAGGATGCAACCATCGTCAGAAAAACCAATGTTACTATCAACTTTACAAACGGATGCAGCTTGTGAATGATAGTTTGCTTTCGAGCCAAATCATCCAAATGCCCTAAATTGTATAATGAATTACCGATACTTGACATATATAATCAATCCCAACTGAATAAAAACAGGGTTTAAGCCGTTGCTTTTTTCCTTCCTCTTTTAACCATATTAATGGCAAATCCGATGAATACTGTAAATGCAAGAGTTAATGCCCCTCCTACAATACCTGAAATACTCGTTCCCAAATTTACATTGGGCCAAACTCCTTCAGCCTCTTCATTATCTATTTCTTGCGTGTTTTCACTTTCGCCTGATTTAAAATCATAATCGGGTAAAAAGGCAGTCTTTTGCTGTATTTCGGACAATGTATCATAAATTTTACCGTCAGCTTGCAGTTCTGCTGTTCCGGCGGTCTTTTCCACAGACCATTCGAGACCGTCAGGGTCTGCCGAAGCAAACCAGGAAAGAGCTCCTCCAACAATTATAGCGGCAATCGAAAGTACAGTCAAAACTTTCTTCATGGATATACCTCTCGGTACTCCTCCATCTGCTGCTCTTTCAACCAATTCAGGTCTTGCCTTCCAAATAAAAGTAACAACCGCTGCCGTTACAAGTCCTTCAATTACTCCAATGGCAAGGTGTATAGGCTGCATCAGCAAAATAAAGCTTCCAAAAGGCAGCTGCGTTTTTCCGGACAAAAGCGTCTCAATTACAACACTAAAGGAGCCCATTTGAAGTCCGATTACAGCCGATATCATCGAACTCCAAAAGATTCTCTTTGAATTTATGCCCTTTCGGGTAAGCCATTTGTAGATATACGGATATGATATAAAGCACGTGAAAAATCCTAAATTGAATACATTGCAGCCATAGGCAAGGAGTCCTCCATCCCCAAAAAACAATGCCTGGATTAGCAAAATCGATGCCATGGTGAGAAATCCCGCGTAGCCCGAGCAATATAGCAAGGAGCATTCCCCCTCCAAGATGACCGCTCGAACCTGTTCCAGGTATTGAAACGTTTATCATTTGGGCAGCGAAAACAAAGGCTCCCATGACTCCCATCAATGGAATTTTCTTTTCATCCATTTCATGCTTTACTTTATTAATTGAGTAAGCTGCAACTCCTGCGGTGACAGCCAGCATTGTCCCACCCACAGCCGGTGAAATCAGAGCATCAGCCATATGCATATAAAGTCCTCCTTTTCAAATTTTATTCCAAGAGGCTAATAATCAAAAGCTCGGGACATCGAGTCCCTTCGCTTTTGCCTCTTTCATTTCATTCCAAGAGGCCAATCAAAAGCTCAAGACATCGAGTCCCTTCGCTTTTGCCTCTTTCATTTCATTCCAAGAGGCTATAAAAGGACTAATTCATATAGCCTCTTTTTGGGTTTATCCCAATATCAATAATATACATTATAATTCAAATTATCAATACCCCAAAAACCTTCATGGCTTAATTTCTTTATCTACTATACCACAGCATCCGATTGACCGTCAATGGTCTACTGCTGTTCAAAATACTTCACTATTCCTTCTTTTATTGCAATAGCTAGCTTCTCCTGATAGTCCTTGTCGGCCAACTTCTTTTCTTCTTCTTGGTTGGAAAGAAAACCACACTCAACTATCACTGTAGGAACCTTTAAATTTTTCAGAATTATCAGTTTTGTATCCTTTACCAAAGCCTCTCTCTTATTCTCAGGGTCAACATTATCTCTAAGGGACTTCTGTATAATATCCGCAAGTCTCTTGCTCTCTTCGGATCTTGGTGGGAAGAAAACCTGTGCTCCATGGTACTGTGTCTGGCTAAACTTGTTTAAATGTATGCTTACCGCAATATCAGCCCCTGATTCGTCTATCAGTTTTTTACGGGCTGTAAGGTCCTGCCCTCTTTTGCTGGTGTATCCCTGGGTCCCTTCCTTGTAATTAAGGACATCTTCTTCCCTAGTCATAATAACATTATAGTTCTCCGCCTCTAAAAGTTCCCTAACCTTCTTTGCAATTATAAGGTTTACATCCTTTTCTTTAAGCCCGCTGTAGTCGCTGACTGCTCCCGGGTCTTCTCCTCCATGCCCGGCATCAATTACAACGGTTCTTTTTCCTGTATCATCGTTCGCAACCTCAACTGCATTTTGCCCTGACGCTATGTTAAGGCTTATTACCGCTACCGACAGCAGGAAGATTAAGGCTATCAAAGCTATCTTATCTTTCTTTATTACTAAAATCATACGGCCCTCCCCCTAATATGAATCAATTTGATTTAGTCCTTCATACAATAAGCATATTCACATACAGGTTGGCCATATACTATTCATATTATCGTTGTTTAAAAAGCTTCTTCGTTTCACATTCAAACTTTTACAACTCGTACTCTTCAATTATCTCCCTCAACCTGCACCTGTCAAACTTTGAAGCACACTCCCTTGCCCTTTCCAAATCCTTTCGGGCTTTATCCCAATCGCCCAGTTTTCTGTGCAACTTGAGCCTCTCAATATAGCCCTTGGCAGCTTCGTATTCGGATTCCAATTGATGCGATAGAGTAATAGATTCCTCAAACAGCTTAAAAGCACTTTCATTCTGCTCCGTACAAGCCATGATTCTTCCTTCCAGCCTCAAGGCTTTGAGCCTTCTAATGTCGCTCCTTATCTTTTGTGCTATATCCGCCGCTTTTTTACAGTCTTCAAGGGCTGCATCTATCTTACCTTCCGCAAACTCATACAATGCCTTAATCCTGTAATAATCACTCAGATATGCTATTTCTTCTGCCTCGGTAAAGATTTTGAATGCAATGTCCAGCATCTTTCTGACATTGCCCTCCATATTCTTCTCTATGTACATCCTTGCAGTGCTTAAATGGTAAATACCTTCACCCAACGGCACTTTTATTTCTCGAGCTATTTCAAAAGTTCTGTTGTAGTACTCCAAGGCTTTATAATCAAGACCCCTTTTGAACATTATTTCTCCTATATTGGCAACGGCAATACATTCATTAAGCCTTGAGGATATCTCCCTTGAAATCTCCACAGCTTCATTGAACAAAACCTCTGCCTTGTCAAAGAGTCCCTTGTCCACATACAATATTCCAAGATTTATACATCCGGCAATATATCCCTGCTGGTCGGATATCTTCTTTGAAATTTGCATTGATCTGTCAAAGAATTCCTGGGCTTTGGATATCATTCCGGTGGCATGGTGAATTACTCCGAGATTTCCGGCTATCTTTGCCATTAAAGCAAAATTGTTTATTTTCTCGGCATATTTATATGACTTGTCGAAACAGGACAGGGAATTTGAAACATCTCCCTTTGCATAGTATATGATTGCCGCCTGGTTCATGGTTTCAGCCAGGTTTTCAAAGTTCTTCATCTTTATAAGCAACTGCTCCGATTTTTGGGCTATTGTAAGGGCATCGGTATTGCCGAGGATTCTTAGAATGTTGCATTTCATTTGCAAGAGCTTTCCGTAAAGAGTATTTTCCTCTTTTATCTTGGGCTGAAGCTCATCTATGATTTCAAGGGCCTCATCGTACATGTCCTGCTCTTTATATACGTCTGCAATCATAAGCTTTATGGAATATATATCATCGTAGAGAGCGGCAACTTCAAGGGCTTTCTTCAAATTGTTCAGCGACGCGCCGTAGTCAGCCATGATGAAATTAATATATCCCATATCCCTGTAAGCATCCAATACCCTTGAATCCATTTGGGTACTTCCTTCTTCCGAAACCAACTGCAAAAATTTGCTGTAGTACTCTAAAGAGCTTGGGAAATTGTAGTTTTCCTTGTCTTTTATTGCAGTCTTGTAGCTGTATTCTGCAGCCTTTTTACTCTGTCCCGACTTTATAAAATGAGTAAATAGAATCTCATAGTAGCCTTCCAGCTCACCGCTGTGTTTTGCCTCTATCAGTTCTCCTATCTTTTTGTGAAGCTCCTTTTTATTTTTATTGAGAATACTGTCATATATGACTTCCCTCTCCATGTCCTGGTTAAAGACAAATATCTTCTCCACAACTCCCAAGGCCGTGTATGCTGTTTTAAGAGAAATGATATTGAGACGAACGGGAAGCCTTACAATGTCATTAATCTCATCACTGTCCATCTCAAGAAGCGGACCTAAAATTGAGAGACTAAATTCCTTGCCAATAACGGATGCAGCCTGAAGGAAGCTTTTTTCCGCCTCATTCATTTCCGATATGTTTGCCAGTATAAGGCTCTGAATATTATTGGGAAGAGAAATGACTTTATCGGAATCAATACTTCCAACACCGTCTATTATCAGAAAACTTTCCGTTCTTTTGATGCTTTGTACAAACTCGTTTATATACAAAGGATTGCCATTGGTAAACTTCATAATCTCGCCAAACAACGTCTCATCAATTTGATCACAGTCAAGGAGTTTGCACACCAAAGCACGAATTGCATTCTCCGTCAGAGGCTGCAGTTTTAGGTTGTGATAATTTATATCAGAAAAGGGTTCCAACTCTTCCAACTCATATCGGGAAGTAAAGATAAAAGTGATATTGACCAATGAAAGGCACTTTATAAGCTCCTTTAAAATCTGTAATGAATTGGTGTCGGACCAGTGCATGTCATCTACGACAATTACCGTTCTAAACTTTTGCGAAAGCTTTGTAAAGAAAAGAGAAAGCTGCTTTATTATTTCTTTTCTTATATTCTCAAAACTCATGGAATTTAATATATTCTGAAACTCATTGTCTCTTTTAAGTCCCAGCACAAGCCCAATAAAGTCGCTATTTCTTTTTATTTCTTCCTCGCTCAAACCGGCCATTATGTAGTCCAAAAAGGATAAAAGCCTCCTCTGTTTGACACTGGAGCTTTCTTTTGAGTTAATATTCATTATATTCATAAGGATGCCGGAAATTGTACAATAGGCCTTGTTTGGGGAAAAAGAATTCAATTCAACCCAAACCTTCTTGATATCCTGATCCAACTTTGATAAAAACTCGCGAAGAAGGCTGGTCTTTCCCACTCCTGCCTCACCGATTATATTTATACATTTTGTAGAAGTGTTCAAAATGTTGTTGTATATGGATACAAGAAGCCCCAGCTCCTTTTCTCTTCCGACAAATATGTTTTTACTGTCACAGTCATATTCCGCGCTTATTTCTATAGGAAAATAACATCTCACAGTCTTTTCCTTGTTCTTTACTTTTATCTCCATCGGCTCCGAATATTTAATGATTCCTTTGGTTTCAACAAACACCGACTCCGAGACCAGAACGGTTCCCCGGCCTGCATTGGATTGAAGCCTTTGGGCAGTGTTTACAATATCCCCTATTACAGTATAATCCTTGTCAAAAGCGTTTCCCACACTGCCGGTAACCACCAGTCCGTAATTTATTCCTATCGAAAGGTCCAAAGACAATCCCTTTGATGAGAGCCTCTCTAAAGAAAATTCCCGAATCAAATTCATCATCCTCATCGCACACATTACGGCTCTCTTTGCATCATCGCTATGTATGTATTTTGCTCCGAAAAGTATCATTACGCAGTCTCCCATGTACTTGTCGATAGTTCCTTCCAGTTCATATACGGGTCTGGTAATATAATCAAAGCAGTCATTTATAAGCTCCCTTACCTCTTCCGGATCCAGCTTTTCCGAAAGTGCTGTAAATCCCGAAACATCCGCAAATATAACTGCAACGTTTCTGCGGTTTTCGGAAAGAGTGTCAAAGTTTTGGATTGAACTCTGGGGCTCAAGGCTCAGAAGCCTGGTACCGCAGTTAAAACAATATTTGCCCATGAGGGGATTGGGAAAATTACAAGACGTACAAACCTTCTCAAACTTGACACCGCACAACCGGCATTCTTTCAATTCACTGCTATGAAGTTTTATACCGCAATTAAAACAAATCATTGCATATCCCCCCGAAATCAAATTTTAATATATAAATCCAAGGAAAATACTGCCAATAAATCCATAAGAATTCAGCAATTTTTTTTAATGTAAAACATTTAATGTTAATATATATATCGATTTTATCCGATTCTTATTTAGAGATTTCAATATCTCGGATAAGCAAATACAGTTAATGAACTTTAATATAAAGTAATGTAAAGCAATATTGTGAGGAGTAATAAAATGCTACAGGAATCAGTATTTTTATTGACCGATTCACTCAATACAGAATGTGAGAATTTTATTAACCTGATTTGCGCCAATTTCCCAAACACAAAAGTTTTTTCAGACCGGGAAATTTTTTAGGCAGCTTGGAAAGCTTCGCACCGAAAAGTTCAAAGAGTGCGCCTCCTTTATCGGTGGTATTCGTTGAATACTCTGTCTTTGCGGAAATTCTGCCTCGCCTTGACAAAGTTTTAGGGAAATTGGATTTCATACTTGTTGTTTTCAGCTCCAAAAAGCCAGTTTTGGACAGACATGCAGGAAATGTTTTTGAATATATATACACAGAACAGTTTAGCATGCCCTTTTTTCTCAATAAACTGAAAAACGAGATTTCCAATAGAAAAAAGATCTGCTTTCTTAAGTACGAAGTCAAAGAGTTTTATGAGATAGGAAAGTCTTTATCCTCCGAAAAGGATGCTGTAAAACTGCTTGACATGATTATAACCAGCAGCATCAATCTTACCTCCTCCGATGCCGGAACCATTTATCTTGTGATTGACAAGAATACTTATAGCTGGACATCTGTAAAAGACGGCGACTACAAGGACAAAATCCTCAAATTTGTTATTGCAAAGAATATGAGTATTGATATAAATTTGGAAGCCTTTACGTCACCAATATCAAGAGAAAGCATCTTCGGCTATTCGGTAATTACCGGCAAAACCATTAAGATTGACGATGCCTACAAACTTAACCCAAATCTTGAATATCGCCATAACAACGGCTTTGACACCCACACAGGTTATATTACCAAATCGATTCTTACCATACCCATGAAAAATCACGAAAACTCTATTTTAGGTGTGATTCAGTTGATTAATAAAAAGAAATTCAGAGACCAAATTATAGATTTTTCAAACCCCAATGCACTGTCCGATATAATTTCTTATGACTATACCGACGAACTGCTTATGAATTCACTGGCAGGACAAGCAGCGGTCGCTCTTGAAAACAATCTTCTGTACAAGGATATGCAAAATCTTCTTGACAGCTATAAAACACAAAATAATGAGCTTGAAATGTTAAGCAAGAAAATTTTGAAAGCACACGAAGAGGAACGAAAAAGGATCGCAAGGGAAATACACGATGGGCCGGCCCAGGCTATGGCGAATTTGACGTTCAAAGTTGAGCTTTTAAAAAAGCTAATACAGAGCTCTCAATACGAAAAATGCACCAAAGAGCTGGATGCCCTTAATGCTGCAATAAAGTCCACATCAAAGGAAATACGAACTCTTCTTTACGATTTAAAACCTTCTTTCCTTGACGCCGGACTTATAGCAGCCCTTCAGAACAGATTCGGCATTTTTGAAGAAAATACGGGTATCAAGGTAGAGTTCAATGTCTCGGGTGATGACTCTCAAATAGAGTATTATATCGCATCAACCCTTTACAGGATGCTTCAGGAATCGCTTTCAAATATACAGAAGCATTCCCGCGCCAAAAACGTAACAGTGGATTTCAGTATAGATGACAGCATGATCTACGTTACGCTAACCGACGACGGAGTGGGCTTTGATCCAAAACAGAAATTGAAAAAATCTCCGAACATAAGCGGAGGATTTGGCCTTAGAGGACTTAAAGAGCGTGCGGAATTGGTAAAGGGTAAAGTCGACATAAAGTCTTCACCCGGTAAGGGTACCTGTGTTTCAATTTGCATTCCCCTTTGATTCCTCCTTGCTTACCCAAGCAGCATTAATAAGTTTTTGGGTATATGGGTGGACAGGATTGTTGATTATATCCTCTGTCCTTCCTATTTCAACAATTCTTCCTCCCAACATTACAGCTATCCTGTCGCTTATGCTGCTTAAAACCCTTATATTGTGCGTAATAAAAATATATGTAATGCCCGCTTCCTTCTTTAGTTTCATTAAAAGCTCCAATATCCGCATCTGCGAGACGGTGTCAAGATAGGCGGTGGCTCATCGCATACTATAATTCTCGGATTCACAATTACAGCTCTTGCTATCCCCACTCTTTGCCTCTGGCCTCCGCTCAACTGATGGGGGTATCTGTCCTTTAAACTCTCATCAAGCCCCACTTTTTGAAGGCAGCGCGCCACCTCTTTTGCCCTGCCATGGCGATTCTTTCTTGCAATCATGTCCATGCCTTCCGCAACTATATCCTCTATTTTCATTTGAGGGTCTAAAAATGAAAAGGGGTCCTGGAAGACCATTTGCACATGCCTGGAATAATCCTTGAGCTTAAATATATCCCTACCTTCAAGCAAAACCTTTCCGGATAACGGCTTTTGTATCCCGGTCACAATTCTTGCCAAAGTTGTCTTGCCGCTTCCGCTTTCGCCCAAAATTCCAAGGGTTTCGCCTTCAAGAACCTCCATGGATATATCGTCAACAGCCCTGACTATATTGCCCCTTCCGTTTTTATAATGCATGCTGAGATTTCGAAGCTCAAGAATAGTTTTTTTATGCTCCGTGCTTTCTTTAAAATTACTCATCACGGAAGCTCTGATGAGACAAGATGCGGCTTTGGATTTGGGGCTGTCAAAGACCTTTCGGGCACATCCTTCCTCAACAATTCTGCCCTTTTCAATAATTACCGCTCTATCGGCCAACTTTGATACCAACTGCAAATCATGGGTAATGAAAATCAGTGATATTCCTTCTACCCTTGCCAAATCCCTTATCAGCTTAATAATTGAGGCTTGGGTAATCACATCAAGGGAGCTTGTGGGCTCGTCGGCTATAATTATCCGCGGCCTGCACGAAGCCGCAATGGCAATTGCACCTCTTTGGGCCATTCCCCCGCTCAATTGATGGGGATAGCTTTTCATATATGCGGAAGGATTGTTTATCTTTAGCTTTTCAAGAAGGCCTTCCATTAATAAAGCCGCCTCATTTTTTCTTACTTTTTTATGTTTTATGTAAGCTTCGGTCAATTGTCTACCCATTTTCAAAACGGGATTTAGATAGGAAATGGGTTCTTGAAATATCATGCCTATTTTTGCTCCGCGAATTTTTGCCAGCTCTTTTTCCGACAATGAATTTATATCCTCTTCTTCAAAGAGTATTTTTCCCTCAAGTCTGAATTCATCAGGATCATTAAGACGTAAAACAGAACGGGCAAGCATACTTTTACCGCTTCCCGACTCCCCTGCCACAGCAAGGATTTCGCCTTCAAAGACATCCATGTTAATGTTGTCGAGAATTTTATTTTGTCCGCAAAAAAGGGAAAAATCTCTAATCTTAAGAAGCGCATTCATATATTAGACCACCTTGTCTAAAATCCCGGGATTTTGAATCCAGTAGTTTTTGAAGCGTATCCCCCAATATATTCAGGCTTATCATTATTAGGGCGATAAATACAAGGGGTATGAATATCACCCACGGGCGGTAGGTTATGTTTACATACTTGAACCCTTCATTCACCAAAGTTCCAAGGCTTGCAGCAGGGGCTTTATGCCGATGCCCAGAAAGCTTAGGGTGCTTTCGGCAAAAATCGCCGAAGGTATGTTAATTGTCAAATTTACAAGAACCGGTCCGCTGCAATTGGGAAGTATGTGCTTTAACATTATTTTGGTCCTTTTTGCCCCCAATACCTTTGCCGCCTGCACAAACTCCATCTCTTTCAACACAAGGGTCTGTCCCCTTACAACTCTTGCCGCAGTTGTCCAATCGGTCAGCGAAAGGGCAAATATCACCGAAAGCTCATTGTTTCCCAATAGAAGAGTGATTAGCACAACAATGACAAGATTCGGAACAGAATACATAACATCGGCAAATCTCATCATAACCTCATCAACAAGACCGCCGAAAATCCCCGCCACCCCTCCGTACAACGTGCCTATAAGCATCTGTATAAGTGCTGCAAGCACGCCTACCGCAAGAGATATTCTGACTCCGTACCAGACCCTTACAAACAAATCCCTCCCAAACTCATCGGTGCCAAACCAGTGTCCCCCGGTAAAAGGCGGGAGGAATTTCTTGTCCATGTCATGGCTGTAATAATCGTAGCGCGAAACCATAGGCACAACAACCGCCGCCAATACCACGACTATGATAAAAATTGTACAGGCTAATGCCGCTTTGTTCTTTGACAAGCCAAAAGCAACTCTTTTTAAAAACAGCATGAAATCTACTCCTGTAAAACTACTTTTTCGATGTAATCCTCACCCTTGGGTCTGCAACAGCATAAATTATATCTGTCACAGTATTTGCAAGAACCGCCACAAACACGGTAAACACCGAAAGCCCCACCACCATTGTGTAGTCCTTGTCCTGAACACCGGATACAAAATATTGTCCCAGTCCCGGAATAGAGAAAATATTTTCAATCACAAAGGAACCCGTAATTATTGAGCAATAAGAGGCCCCGAAATCGAAAGAAGCGGAAGAATGGCGTTTTTTAGAGCGTGCCTTAGCACAACTTCCTTATTTGTCATGCCCTTTGCCCGGCACATAATAATGTAGTTTTGATTGAGAACATCCTTCATACCTGCCCTGAGCATTTTCGCCATCATGCCCGTTACTCCTGCTGCAAGGGCAAGGGATGGCACAACAGTATACCTAAAGCCACCCCACCCCGTTACCGGAAAATATTGAATCGAATTCCTACAATATTTTTAGTGCCTCGGATAACCGAAAGGAAACAAGATATTGAAGCAGTGTGCCGATTACAAATCCCGGCATTGACACCGCGAGAACAGTAACTATAAGAACAAGACAGTCAAGCACCTTATTCTTATGAAGAACAGGCAAAATTCCCAGCAACAAACTTACCAAAACAGCAAGCCCAACAGCCCTGATCCCCAAACTGAGCGATACGGGAAACGCTCTTTTAATAATGGAACCTACGCTCCTGTTCTTATAAATCATGGATATTCCCAGGTCACCTCTAAGTAGGTTTTTCATATACAGGAAATACTGCCGGTGCAAAGGCTCATCCAGCCCGTATTTTTCATTAAGATTCTCCATTATCTGAGGATGTATCATCTTGTCCGAACCGAAGGGCCCTCCCGGAATACTTTTAATAAGCACAAAAGTAAAGGTTGCCGCCAGAAACATTGTAATTAAAAAGAACAGAATCCTTTTGGCAATAAAACGTACAAGCTCCAATTTCTCATCACCTTTTGCCGGTTCCTTTATTCTTTATTCAATATATGTCCAATACAAATCTATATCCTGTATGGAACTGCTGCCCCTAACCAATCCTTTAACCCCTGGTCTTACGGCGTAACTTTTTTGGGCAAAGTACACCGGACAAACAGGCATTTCGTTCATCGCCGTTTTTTCCGCTTCCACCAAGAGGTTCATTCTTTTTTGAGGGTCTTTCTCTTCTATGGATTTGGCTAAAAGCTCATCAAAATATAAATTGACATAATATGCTACGTTGTAGAAGTTCGCCGAGGAGAAGACCTCCAAATACGCACGAGGATCATTGTAATCCCCTGCCCACATAAGAAGTGCCATCCGATAATCTCCTTGCATCATTTTTTCTGTCATGGCGTCAAAGGACATTATCTGTATTTCAGCCTCAACACCGAGGTTCTTTCTCCACATATCCTGAATCACCTGAGCATCCCTCTTTGAGATTTCCTTGCCGTCCACCAGGATGCTGAGCTTCGGCATATTCGACAGATTTAGTTCTTTTAGCCCTTGTGCCAATAGCTCCTTTGCCTTTTTCACGTCATTGTCCTTAAACAAATCTCCTGCCTTCTCCCTGAAATATCCTTCATATCCTCTTACCACAGGGCTGACAAAACCCAAGGCCTTTTGAGAACCGTCCCTCAGCACCTTTTCCACAAAGGTATTTCGGTCTATGGCATAGGCAAGGGCTTTTCTGATGTTTACGTTCCTAAGTATAGGGTCATCATTGTTTATCGATATGTACCGTACAACTCCTGCATCATAACTTTCCACCTGATAACCATCCTTTTTAAACTCCTCTATCAAAAGGGGATCGGTTATCGCCACCATGTCAATTTCTCCTGCTTTGAAAGAATTTATGGCTGCAGTATTATCGCTTATCATACGGAAATTTATCCTGTCAAGCTTTATATTTTCCGAATTCCAATAAGTTTCGTTTTTTGTAAGCACAATACTGTCGTCATGGTTCCATTCCTCTATCTTAAAGGGGCCATTTCCCAATAGGCTTTGGCTTCCGTCCCGTATTTGGAAACATTGCCGTCGGAAATTTGATTTTTGAAAAACTCTGTATTTATGGGCATATATACGCTATTGCAGACAATATCCAAAAAATACGGCATAGGCTCTGTAAGAGTAACGCTCAGAGTTTTTTCATCTTTTACATAAATCGCCACATCCTCAGGCTTTCCCTCTCCATAGGCATATTTTTCAGCTCCCTTTATGCAGAAAAGAAGGTACGCCATATAAGACGGTTCATGATACTCTGGCTGAGGGTCCAACGCACGCATCCAGGCATCTTTGAAATTTTGGGCGGTAACACCGGTTCCATCCCACCACACTGCATCTTCCCTGAGATAAAATGTATAGGTCAGCCCATCCTCGCTTACAACATATTCTTTTGCAACTCCCGGTATGGGCGTGCCTTCCTTATCCTTTCTCATTAGTCCTTCAAAAACAGCATTTATCACACTCATTGGAATCACATCATACACCAATTGGGGATCAAGGGTTGACGGCTCGTCTCCAAGATTTATGTTTACTTCATTAAACCCTGCTTTTGCACTGCTGCATCCTGACAAAGCAATACTCATGCTCATAAAGACAACCAACAATAAGGCATAACATCTTTCAAGCTTCATTTCTTATTGCCTCCTTGCAATATAGTTTCGCAAACAACAGAGGTATATTTGAAATTACGTAGATTGTCCATTGACTAAAATCATCAAATTTGACGCAATTTAGCAAAGATATTTTGCATATTGCCCCGGCTGCTGTTTTATGAAATGATATGATTTGAATATATTTGAAGTGGTGTGGAAACCAATCTTAGGCAAAATTAATTTTTATGTCGTCCATGTTTCCGCCAAGACGGATAACCGCAGAATGAATATCACAATATGTCTCATAGTCTATAGATTCCATGTTTTTTAGAATATAACCCTTTAATGCAGGTATTGCCCTTCCGTCTCCAAAATCACCGAGACAAACTGCCCCAAAAGCTTTGTTTTTCATTCTGAGAAATGAATTTTTCAAGCATCTGTAAACAGTGTCATATACGTCTTTATCCAAAGCTTTAGCCTCTATTTTCGTCAAACATGTCAAGAGGTATTCATCCAAAATGCCGAAGTCTTCTATAGAATTTAGTCTGTCAACTATGACCGGCACCGCTTCTCCTCCGATTTGTGCCAGTGCATCGATAACTTTTTCCAAAACTATTTCGTCATTCATATTGATTCCGACTTCCAAATTTTCCGCAAGCTTCATCAGAGGTCCAACTGCTCTCTCTGCCTTCCATTCTCCAAGGATAGAAATTGCCGTCAGCGATGAAACAAGCTCTTCATCATTGTTTTGAACCGAACGGTCTGTGGCAAGTTTCAGCATTTCCTCCTCCGCAACCCCGTTATAGGTTGCAATCTTTTCAATTAGAGAATGGGGCAAATGCATATCGCACATTTTGGCTCCCAGCTTGAATAGTTCCAATAATTGTCCAATATCGGAAATACTTTTAAAATATTCATCCGGACATAATCCGTCAAGTTCTTTGAGTGGAGCCTTAGCCCACTTTTTCAGGTCTTCATCCACTAATTCAGACAAGCGGTCCTCACCAATTTTTAAAATGTCATCCTCTCCATTCATAAAAATCCTATTGCAGCTTTCTTCTATCACCATATTGTAACTTTCAAACAGCAATTCAGCTTTTTTCAACTTTAATCCCCCAAATGACAATATTTTAAAACTTTCTTTATTATTAAAACTTTCTTCTATCTTTTACATAAGAGCTTCCCGGCATTGACTTTGCCTTTTTCTTGAGCTCAGCAGCTATTTCAGAAATTTGAATATGGCTGATAAGCTCCCTGACCTCATTGGTCACTATGGCAAAAGATATGGATATAAGCGGGAACTTCATTACCTGTCCCTGCCTGTTGCTCGTAACAATATATCCTCTTCTTAAATCTTCTTCGCAATAAAGGGCCTTTGTTTTGGTGTCAAAATCTTCAATTACTCCCTTTACTATAGCTTCGGCTTTATTCGGGGTGGACACAATTATAAAGTCATCTCCGCCTACATGGCCTATAAAGTCGCCTTGGTTTCCGTAATTGTGGACATTGTCAACAATAATGTCGGCAGTAAGCTTTATAGCTCTATCCCCGCTTGCAAAGCCATATACATCATTATATGCCTTAAAATTGTCAAGGTCGGCATAAATAACCGCAAAAAGCTGTTTGGTAGCTATTCTCTGGTTAATTTCGCTCTGTATCTCAATATTGCCCTGAAGCCCGGTCAACGGATTTGCCCACCGGTTTCTGTCTATGCGTCTTAACGTATTTCGAACTCTGCTTACAAGCTCCCTGGTATTAAAGGCTTAATTATATAATCATCTGCACCGAGCTCCAATCCCGTAAGCTTATCGTCTTCATTATCCTGCGCCGTAAGCATGATAATAGGCATAAGGTTATTGCCTTCATCATCTTAGCGTCTTGCAGACTTCAAAACCGTCCATATCGGGCATGACAACATCAAGCAAAACCAGATCCGGCTTTTCAATCCTGACCATTTCAATACCTTGACGTCCATTGGATGCTGTTACTACTTCATAACCTTCGTTTATTAGGACATCGGATATCAGTTTTGTCATAAACTCAGTGTCATCAATAATCAATATTTTCTTCTTAAACATTTGCTGTGAACTCCCGTTAAGATAATTTTGGATGTTTTTCTCCCTATATATATCGGAATGAGCGAGACAAATAATAACATTGTAATAATTATATATTAAAAATCTTGTTTTGAACAGTTCAGTTTTTAAATTTATTTTTATAAAAATAAATTTACTAAGAATTCACTTTTTGTGATATACTTATATAGAAGGAGTTGATTTAAATTGGCACAATTTTGCACTTGCGGTTCATTGATTATCAATGACAGTTGTACTAACAAGAATTGCAGCAACAGAGTGGCAAGCAAGCTTTCGTCTGCGGCCAAACGAACTACCAAGACAGCCAAAGCTGATACACCTGCTAAAAGCACTCGTACCAGAAGGGCGTCGAAATGTATTACTTACAATCTATATGATAAAAAGGCAGAAGAGAGTTAATAAACTCTCTTCTTTTAATTTATTCACAACAATTCATTGCCAAACCGGATCGTATCCAATTACAGTCCAAATTCCCGTGCTATCTTGTCTTATCAGCCTCTTTAAATAAACTCTGCGCACAGGCACGGTATCACCGGTTACTTCCACTATTGCATTTATGCCGTCGTTCTTTATAACCTTTAAATCTTCATAATTCACCGGGTACTCTCCTACTATACCTTCAGGAGAAACCTTCAGGCTGACAAATACCTGGGCTACATATACAGGATCCAGCTTCCATGGCGAATGTCCGGCATCCACGCTTTTTTGCTCATTTTCCTCAACTTCCAAATCAACCGGAACCTCAATTTGAGGCTTATCCGATGCTTCTTCCTCTCCCGATAGAATTTTTGCCGGTCCTGATGCTATGCTCTCAATGAATAAAACCAATTCATCCATAGGAGCATTACCTATTACTGCATATTCAAATCCGGATTCCTGCCAGCGGATTGAACTAATGTCCGCCATCCCCGAATACAGTCTGCCTCCGTCAAGTACTCCAAGACTCTCTTGTACAGGGGATTGAATTTCTGCAGTACTGCTGCCCACCTTACCCAGAACCGCCGTTGATGCAGGTTTAAACTCATTCGTTACTTTTTCCTGCAGAATAATCACCCGGTTTTTCTTGTCCTTAGATGTATAACTTAGCTTAATGGTTTTCATGCCATCTGTGACTGCTATGCTTTCCCTTAGATACCCATCGGGACATTCTCGGGTACTTTGAGAGTAAAACCGGCTATTTCTGCAGCTTCTTCAATATTGTTTACCAGCAGTTCGGGATTTTCATCTATTTCTTCAAAGCCTTGAGGCAAATCATAAGAAAGAAGTTCTGTGGGTATATTGTCACTAAACTCAATGCTCTTATATGTTACTGTGTATTGGATTGCATTCATCATCGCGCTCTGCCTTTGCAACGGCAGGTTGGTCTCTTTATCAATCCATATTTTATAAGTTTCTCCCCCTTTTGGCATCACCTCAAATACAGTGGCCTTTCTTCCGGCAACCGGTTCTTCTCCTGCTGCTTTTATTTGTGCGGCATTCTTGGCGTCTTTTATTTCATTGCCCAACTCCAAGGTAAATCTGTACGGATCAGGGAAGGCAGGAAAGACATACACCTGGCTTTCCTCGGGACTAACCTGCCACTTCTTCTCTCCGTTGTTTACAGTTATCAGACCTTTTTGAAAGCCTGTCAGCTCTTTTACGTAGTAGCGCCCTTCACTATCTGCCCAAACTTCCCGCATTGCCTGCAGAGTTTCTTCACCTTTAAGATTGGTCTCAACAATGCTGAGGATTCCGTGATATGCCCTAACTTCCTTATATGCCTGTTCCATGGCGTATACAATGTCAGTTCTGCCGGAATACAGCACAAAATTTAGCATGAGAACTATAACAGCAACTGCTGCAATAGCCGCTGTTCCGGCCATCCATGCCCATCTTCTTTTTTTCGTGACAGCCTTTTGCCATAATTGTCCGCCCACTGCACGGGCTAGTTTCTTTGGGTAGTCTACCTCAGGAAGAGCAGGCTCTTTTAGACTTCGAACCTTTCTTACCGTATCCATAAGCTCCATAAGCTCCGGCGAATCCTCCGGACACTCGTGCTCCTTGGGCATTTTTTCGGCATTTAATTTATCAATATATTCGGATATTTTCTTTTCATTGTTGTCCATAACATTTATACCTCCTTCAAATTAGTCGTTTCTTTTGAGTATTGAAGCAAGGGTTTTCAATGCTCTGTACTGCAGCACACGAACAGTCGATTCTTTTTTCTTGATGATTCTTGCGGTCTCAGCCACTGAGTAGCCCTTAAGTATCCTTAGTTCAATTACCATACGCTGCTCTTCGTTAAGGCAATCTAATGCATTTCGTATCAATTCCCTCTGCGCACTTATCTCTGCTGCATCCTCCACCGCGGTTTCTTCAGGGTTTACCGCCTCGATATTTACGTTTATGCCCCGGCGTTTTTTCTTACGCCATTTATCCCGCAGAATGTTTAGCGCAACGGTTTTTAGAAATCCGGTATATTGTTTTATCTTAACGCTGTTCTTTTGTAAATGGTAAAGTGCCTTAACATAGGTCTCCTGCGTTATATCTTCTGCTTCCTGGCGGTTTTGAACTTTGTAATATATAAAGCGGTATATATCTTCCCATGTTGAGGAACATATCTCTTCTATCGATTTTAAGTCTCCGTCCTGCGCTTTTTTCAGTGTTTCCTCCTTCAGCATACCTCTTAGCTCCTTTTCCCTGGCCAGTTATATATACACTAATAATAACGTTTTGGAGGGTATTAATGTTACATTTAGTTATTGCCATTTTTTATTGTGTAGATGAAGAGTATTTTTTCCAAATTGGTAGGATAGTTCGTCTGTGTATTTTGGGTGGGGTAAAATGATTTTGGTTTTTTGCTGCCTTGGTTGCAGAATGTAAATTATGGGTTTGAATTCAGAGAAGATTTAAATAAAAAACCTCTCAATAGTAGATCATGAGAGGTTTTAAAATTATCACTACAGTGATATAATTCAATTTATTTTGTTATTCTTCGCTGCCATCGCCTACATTGCTTTGTCTTCCGTAACCCTCTTTATAAACCACGTTTATCGGAGGCGTTCCGGAAGCAGCTTCACTTTTCAACTCTTCCAGCATTGCTTTGACTTCATCTGTCAAAGTCCCTTCCGGTATTACTATGATAAACGTTCTTGAAGTAATTTCCGCAACACCTTTAGTTTTTGAACCAAATTTATTTATACTACTCCGTAATGAGCTCTTTGCTTTTTTAATATCCTTATATGTATCGCAGTCCAAATTGATGCTCCTTACTTCATATATATCCCCGGAAGCCGGATATCTGTTCGGATATTTTTCGAGTTCCTTCTCGGTAATCACTTTACCGTACTCAAATGGAGCTTTATCCCATAAAGATTCTTTAACTTCTACCGGTGCCGATGCATCTCCGTTCATCCAACCTCTAACGGTTGACCGTTGCTCCATGTTGATTTCGGGAAGTAGATTTATCGGCAGCGATGTCTTTATCTTATATTTTACTACAATATCTATGCTTTTATTGTCAGTAAATACTCTATTGTTAAAATCAAAAGCAT
>NZ_BAVR01000039.1 GCF_000521465.1 Acetivibrio straminisolvens JCM 21531 | reverse complement strand
TGGTGGAGGCGAACCGCGACCTGTCAAGGTGCAACAGTTGCACTTCAATGGTGGAGGCGGACCATATCCCAGCAAGGTGCAATGATCCGCAGCCGTTCCGGATGAAGATATCCATTGACATTCAAGGGTACCGGCACAATAAATAATAAAAAGGCCCCGCGGCGTTATACCGTAGGGCCTTATTTTACTGCAGAAGTTTGTTCTGCTTCACTGCCTGTTCGATCTTCGTGTCAAGCCATAGATTCACGTCATTATATAGCTGCTGCAGAAGGTCCTTTGCTTCCTGGGTTAGTAATGACAGCGCGATCTTCTTTGCTTCTTCAAAGGCGTGTTTCTGTGCTTCCGGGCCGAATTCGCCTTTCTTTTTCAGACTGTCCACATATGTCTGGAACATATAATCAACAGCCTGCAGGACGGCTTCATTCGCCTGGTTGACATAGTTCTGAATTGTTTCGTTCTCAATGCGTTTGGTGATCTCACTGGCCTTCTTTTTCAGGAAGACAACCAGCATTCCGCCGACTATGGTGATCACTGGCAATATAACCGTTGTGACCAGGGCGCGGCCTATTTCACTATCAAAGAATTCAACCATGTTCCATCCTCCTTATTTTACGACTTCCACATCGTTCAGATATACCCAGCTACAGATCCCGCCATTTGCACCCAGAAGAACCCTGTCACCTGATATCTGTGAAACAATGTGGGTTTTGTCCTTAACCCATCCAGGAATGGTCTGGCCAGTGGCGTATTTCGTGGCGCTGGCTTGATCTTCACTTCACTTCCGACCTTGACCGGTTTTGCCGCCGGTTGTTTCGGTTCAGGACCCGGCGCGACTTGTGTTCCTCCTGTCGTGGTGATATAGGTTTCAAAACCTGCAGTTTTGAGTTTTGCGGCCAGGTTTTCAGCGTTCTGTTTTACACTGAAAGCGCCGACCTGGACCCTGAAAAGGCCACCTGACTGTTTAATGATCGCGTCATACCCTGCAGCCTTTACCTTGTAATACTGGGTGTCTGCATTGGCTTTGTTAGAATATGCGCCGGTCTGGACATAATACGCAGTAGGTTTTCCGATGATCGGATGGCCAGCCTGTGCCGGTGCGTCGTTCTTTGCCATTTCGGCCTTTACTGCAGCCCTGAACATGTCCATATTCTTCCCGTGACGCGGGAACCAGTGCATAACATCGGCATGGTTCGAAGCGATCCCGCGCTTATTGCCTTCACTGTGGCAGATAAGGACGCCGTCGGCCAATGGATCCAGGTTGAACTTCTTACACAGATAAGCGCAGAGTTCAACGGCTTCGGTGTAAACCTTGTTGAAGTATGAAGCGTCCGTCAGATCGTCTTCGCAGATCTCAAAACCGATATAGCCGTTATTATTGGCATTTTTAGCAGATCCCAGGGATCCGCTTCCGGAATGCCATCCAACCATGTCCCAGGGTAATGTCTGATATGTTGCTATACTGCCATCCTGCAGCTTCCCGATGAAAGCATGAACACAGACACTTCGGCCGCCTGGCTTCGGTGTGTTCCAGTGGTTATTATATGGATTTGGTCCCAGCAGGCCATCATCCGGGCCGACATACCTTTTCAGCCACGGGTTAGTCGCGCCGGTACTGTGGACCATGATCCCTTTTACCGTATGTCTTTTCCCCGATTTGAAACAATCGTTATTCGTCAGAAATAAAGTTTTCAGGTTCATTTACGGAATACCTCCTTATTCCGGGAAAGTCCCGTTATTTGCTTTTTCGGCCATCGCTGCGTCATACACGATCCCGCCTTTCGTGTTTTCCTTTTCCGCCTTGCGATAATAAAACCCCGTTGCAGTGGCCAGTTCGGCGAAGATCGAAGGGATAAGATATGCAAGCGGTGAAAGATCGTGGGTAATGTAGATCATCCGGCATGAAAAAATGACCACCGAAATGGTCATCGCTGAAACGCCTATGAATATGATCTTTGAGAACGCCACCTTTTTCCTTTTTCGCTTATTCATCGCCGAACCCCCTTTCAATTCTGTCGATTCTCTTGTGTGCCTGCTTTGCGGATTCTTCGACTTTGGACACTCTTTCGGCCAGGGCATTGACAGATTTGTTTGTGTCCTTCTGTTCCAGTAGGACATCATCAATTCTGCGCTTTATGTATTCCATGTCAGACTTCAATGCACCGGCTTCACGGCCATTTTCGGACGATTCCTTTTGGAGTCCCTTTTTATATCCAACGTACCCGAAGATAATTCCGCACACCGTTCCCGTCACACCGATCAAGGTGTAAATTGCTGCGCTGTCCATTTTTCATTGATCACCCCTATTCTTAAACATTTGGTTCAGGCTTTGTCTGAACCCGTAACTGTTGAAATGTTCCAGTATGCCTTTATACGAAGCAATGCTGCGCTGTAACATTCCTGGATCTTCTTTGCCTTCGGCCACAGCTTTGATCAGGTATTTCAGGCGGGTTTTGACCTTCTTTGCCGTGGTCTTTTTGAGTTTCCTATGCGTTGGCCATATCCGGAAGCCGACGAATTCGACGCCGTCCTTTATTGGCCGGATACATGTCTTCGCATTAAGATCCAGGCGCAGCTTTTCGTTCAGGAATATTTCGATCCGGTCCTTTACTTCATGAAGGAATGCCTTGTCATCATGAAGGATGATCACATCGTCCATATACCTGATGTAATAGTGCAGCCGCAGTTCGTTCTTTGCGTACTGGTCCAATTCGTTCAGATAGATATTAGCGAACAGTTGACTGGTCAGGTTTCCGATCGGCATTCCCTTGTCGAACAGCCTTTCTTCTTTCGGACAGTCATCAGGACTGACACCGGCCGGAAGCCCGAACGCTGTGTCTTCGCTGTTGATGATAGTGGATAGAAGCCATAAAAGGTCCGGATCCTTGATCCGCTTTTCCAGGATCCTGATCAGGACTTCATGATCTATCCGGTAGAAATATTTGCTGATGTCCAGCTTCAAGAAATAATATTTCTTGTCGCGCCGGTTGACCTGCCGCAGCCAGTATTCAAGACGGTTCGCCGCGTTATGCGTCCCTTTTCCGATCCTGCAGCCATAGCTGTCATATATGAACTGTTTATCGTAAAAAGGATTCAGGTGCCTGTAAATGGCCCACTGAACGATCCTGTCTTTGAACTGAAGGGCCATGATCAGCCTTTTCTTTGGTTCAGTCACATAAAATTCGCGATATCATCCGACTTTGTACGTCTTGTAAATCAGTTCGTTCTGGATCTTGATCAGGTTTTCTTCCAGGTTCATGGTGAACTGCAGAACATCCTGGCGGTATCTTTTGGCTTTTCTGGCTTCCAGGTATGCTTGATATAAGTTGTCAAAGTCATAGATCGCTGGATAAATGTTGCGTAATGTCTTCATCCTTTACCCCCAACGCCGTGCGTGACAGCCTTCATCAATTTTACAAGCAGCCTTCACGGCAATTCATTCTTTTGCTTCCCGGTGTCGCCGGGAGCAGGGATACATGTCCCTTTGTACCTTACGCGCGGATCTTTGCCCGTTAGGCAATAGATTTCTGGCATTTAAGGTCAGAGCGGAGCGGAACCCGATGTTCTGGTACGAGTTCGACCGCGCGTAGTAGCCGTTCAGATAGAACACCCCAGCGTTCGACGTGTTGTTCCAGTTGCCGCCGCGATAGCCAAGCCGCTTTTATTCGACATGTACCCCGCGGTGTCCTTACTGGGTTGTTTTCATCCATCCACCCAACATTTTGCCGATCTCATTCAGCATTTTCCCCCAGTTCTCATATTTTCGCAGAGGAAGATACTTCATGTCTTTATCGGCTGCCAGGCGAATGAAAGTCCGAAGGACATCAAGTTCGACGTCTATTTCATAAAGAATAGGCTTTTTATTTCTGCTTTTATTTGCCACGACTATAAGCCGCAGAATTTTATACATTGATTGCTTTATTTCGGATCCCAGGGCATACCGTTCAGCTTTTGGGAACTGAATTATGCACTGGTTTCCATACTTGATCATGTCATATGTCTTCTGCCAGATTTTCAGATTATCCAATATGTCAACCCCCAAAAATGCCAGGGCGGCTTGACGCCGCCCAGAACAGATTTCCAGATTACCAGATATCAGATTCCCGGAATAAAAGCGGAGCGGAACCCGAGGCTGTGGTCCGAGTACGACCGCGCGTAGCGGCCGTACAGAAAGAACACCCCAGCGGCCGACGAGTTGCTCCAGCCGCCGCCGCGAAAGCCAAGCCGCTCACCGCGATTTCTCATATAGAAATAATCACCGCCGTGATCACCACTGTCAGCAGGCATGATCGCCAATGCTTTTAATATTTCCGGTACCGTTAGGCCTTCAATGGCAGCCAGTGCAGCGAAGCTGTTTGAACCATATGGGCCATCATCGTCAGGACGATTTGTAATATTCTTTACAAGTCTGAATGCGAAGCCGGAACTTCCTGATGGCTTTGATAAATAGTCCCATTTCAATGTGTCAACAGTGCCAGGATCGACAAGGGATCCGTTTTCCAGAATAGCCTTCCACAATGTACTGTTAAGGCCCTGATCGACCTGTGCTGCAGCGTTGTTGTCTGGAATGATATGAATTTCACCATCCAGGGTTCTATATCCACCAACCCATTCATAAACATTTCCATTCAGGTCCCATATACCTGCAGGTGTTCCATCGTGGGACCAGGAAACAGGCCCGGAACCTGTGGCCACACGGCCATCGCGTGTGATGCCGCCATCGTCGTACCTGTATGTTACAATTCCTTTTTCCCATGCTGCGCTGTGATCCTTGCCATAGTTGTTATTGCCGCGCGGCATGCAATTGTTTTTACGGCACCACAAGGCAATGGCTGCCAATTCGGCATTTGTCATCAGATGATGGCCAGCGCCTTTTGCTTCGCAGTATTGCTTCGCCTGATCAAAGTTTACGCTGACCGCTGGATCCTTGAAAGGAAGACTGTACGCTTTCCCGTTCATAACGAAGCTGATATTTGCTGATGTAGATCGCCGGAACTTCAACACCGTTCACGATGAACGCTGGGTGTGTGCTGGCGCTTCCGTCCGTGATCAGGTCCGCGATCTGCTTTTTATCGAACCTGACAACGATGGAAGGGTACCCGTCAACGTCGAATATGACGGAGTTATTTCCACCAGTCAAGGCTTCGACCGCGACTTTAAGATCATCATAATTTGCCATTATTCCACCTCCACAAGCGCCCACAGAACCAGCGTCACATTATCCATGCTGAAAGGAACGGGAACCGTCTTTTCAGGATCCTGGTACTGTCTGGCCGGAATTATGATATTTGCAACGTAATACTTCGACAGGCCAGCGATCAAGATCTGATCATCGTCCTGGCAGATGTCAATTTCCACGTCATAGTCCCTTTCATACTTCGAAAGGTCCAACATCAATTCATCACGGAAGAATATCTTTGTGCCTTCAACATTAAAAGCGATTTTCTGACCTTCATTTTTATGGATTATATTCATTTCCTCTTACCCTCCATTTCTTTGATTGCTTCACGGCTTCTTTGTGCCGTGGCGTCAGCATATTCCCGGACTTCTTTGGAAGCGGACCTGGGATCATAGCCGAAGTCGCGAAGGATCTTCGCTTCCTGTGCCTTCCTTTCGTCAGATTTGATTATTATGTTTGCCATTTACACCATGCCCCCTTGAACGTGATATCTGATGGTAATGGACGTCGCGGTGCCGGTATATTTCACCTTAAAGCCGTTGGCCTGCTTGCCGCTGATGATTATGTCACCAGCAGTTCCGCCGGACACAGAATTCACTTCAACGGTGACATTGTATGAAGTCCTGTTCCTTAACTTCGCGATGGAAATGGTGTTGTCAGTGTTGGCCGGTGAAATAGTGGCCGAACCGGATTCAACTTCCCATTCAGCCCCAGAAAGCGCCGCCTGGCGCTGGACCTGTGCAAGAACTGCCGCCAGGGCGTCGTTTGCCATGATCCCGTGTTCCATGTTGTTGAAATTCTGCGCGTTCATGGGCGTTCCCGGCTGAATTATGGTACTGCCATCCTTCACCTGGTCTTTCCACTGCGTTGGAATATAGGATTTTTCGTTTGCCATTTACTGCTGCACCTCCTTAAACTTCATTGATCGGGAATTCATATTTGAGAAGAACACCCTGGTTGACATTTTTCAGGATGTTTTCTGACCTGCTGCCTGCCACATTCCCGCCCACATCAATCAGTCTGCTTTCGACGATAGTGGACGCTGTGGACACCGGATCGGTAACGGATACCATGATCACCACGCTATTCCCGACCACTTCGCGTGAAGTGATCGCCCCGTCATACCATGTGGAACCGATCCTGTACTGTGCTTTTGCGATTTTGTCAAGCCATTCCTTTCTTCTGGCCGCCAAAAACGTCGATGTAAAGAACGCCATCTGGTTTCCTCCTTTCTTTATACCGGAAGCGTACCGGCGATTTCAGGTCCACATTCAGGGAATGTGGCTGTATATGCCGAAGTGGCATTTGACGCCTGGATCGGCTGTATGATTACACGCCCGACTGCCGGTTCTGTGTTAATGATCCCGCAGACTTCCGGTCCGCATTGCGGGTATTCGGTCATGTAAACATTTGCTGTTCCAGACACTTCGACGACTTGCCTTATTAAGCGGCCGATCGTGGATTCTGAATATTGTGTTCCGCAGACTTCCGTGCCGCTTTCCAGGAATGAATACAGGTATGACCGGAAGTTCGGCGATACCTGCAGTTTGTAAAGGATCCATACGATATAGAAAAATTCCATATTCGCCGGTTTCACCATTTCGATGGTTTCTTGAAGTTCGTTCGCGAAATTCTGATTTGATTCCGCCGACTGAACATAGAATTTGAATGTCTGATCATCAATGATCAGTTCCCACAGTCCTGGTCCGATGATGGTGTCAAGTTTCGTGGCCAGCCGTCGCTTTGTGAAGGGAAGCTGTGCGCCGTAAATGTTCAGGATCCTTTTTCTTCTGAATGCCAGCGTTTCATCAGGCTTCGGAACTATGCCGATGATCTTTTCCCAGCGCTTCACCCCATCCAGGGATAATGTTTCAAGGAATAATTCATCGGCTGCACGGATAGCCTTTTCGGCTGCGACATCAAATTCAGGCTGTTCCGCTTGTGCTATCAGGTTAAATTCCAGAAGTTCCTGCAGATAACGCGGCCAGTAATCAATCAACGGTTTCATTTGTTACGTCCCCCAGCACTGGTATTTCATCCGGTCCCAGGACAAGGTTTGAAGCGTCCCCGTTGATCTTCGTTCCGGTGATATCAAGTACACCAGAAATGTCAAGGGTTCGCGTTTCGATCTGGCTGATTCTCACCACTATATTTTCAGTATCTTCCCAGGCTTTGATCAGGTCAGTGAAGTATTCCGATATAGCGGCGATTATCCCAGGTTTTACTGTTTCCCAGGTATAACCGGATTGAAGGGTGATCTGGCTGGAAATGTCTATCGTCGCAGCAGTTACACCTTCGACCGTTACAACATGGCCGATCGGTGCAATTCCAAGGCCGACACCCTGGTTTCCAATGGGATCGATGATTTCCTGAACGGTATCGATCAGAGTAGGGGAAGGGACGCCCCAATCGCTGGTTACGATGGCCAGCCGGACAGTTCCACCGCCATTCCATACCGGGTAAACCTTGACGCCGCCGACACCGTTGATCCCTTTGGTTTTTTCCTTGTAGTCCTGGACGTTCCCGCCGAACGCCTGAATATTTAGGCTTTCGAAATATCTTGCCCGAAGATCGTCGTCGCTTTCTTCTCCCTCACCAGGAATGAGAACGTCAGACAGGATCGCGGATCCAAGTCCTTCGATGAAGTCAATCGGAAGAAGATTCCCGGAATACATATTCCCTATTGTCCCGGCGGTTTCTGCAGCCATGTTGTAGACACCAGGTTCGATTCTGGCCGTGGCCGTGTAGTTCACGTCACCACCTGAAAAGCGGCTGCCGATAGGAATGTCCATCGGGTTCCCATCAGGATCCTTGAATTCGCCTTTTCGCTGTGCATAGGTTGCCGGTTGCCTTTTTATGCCGCGTTCCATTGCCTTCAATGTCAGGTCCCGGCCCGTCGCGGTATCTGGGAAGGCCCTGTCCAGGATCGTCCCCAGGTTAATATACATTTCGGCCAGTTCGGCCGCTGCCGGTGCGATCGCGTCGTATATGATCGAACCTTCACGTTTATCCACCGAAGCAGGAACACGGGAAAGGCACCTGTTAAGGATTCTTTCAAAGGTCATATCTTCAAACACTGGTTATCACCTCCACTTCCGACTGGACATCGCCGAATATAGTTTCTGCCGTGAATTCGACCACCATGGTCCTTTTGTCTTTGCGGGTAAAATTAAAGCCTGTAACATTGGTGATCCTTCGATCCCATGTTAAGGCTTCTTTGATACGACGCTTTACTTCACTTTCGAACACCTGGGTTCCTATCCCGACGATGTCATTCAGTTCCGCGCCATAGTTCCAGGAATAGATCAGATAGTCGAACCTTTCTGTCTGCAGGATCTTGTATATGGCCTGCCGCATTGCTTCCAATCCATCGACAAAACCTATGACGCGCCCTGTCTTAAAATCAATTCTGTAAGTCCTGGAAGGCTGTTCGCTGTCATCGACGATTTCGTAATCTTCGCCGATTACAACCTTTTCGGCTGTTGGTATCATGTGATCACACCCTTCCTATGACCAGGTATTCCTGGCCGCCATAGTTGCGAAGCAGTATGACTTTATCACCCACCTGCAGTCCTGAATATACTTCCTCAACGGTTTCCAGTTCCTTTTCTGATGTGGTCTGTGCCGGTACGCTATGACTGTGCGGATCTTCACCGGCCGATCCGGTATTATGGGCCGGAACGCTGTGTGTGTGGCCAGGTATCTTGTGGGTGTGTGTCCTGTATGCTTCGTCTTTCCTTAATTCCCTGGGGATAACAAGAACGCTTTCGTCAATGTAGAAGCGATTATCCACCAGGACCTGAACCGGCCCGATCTTTGTCACGGTACCGAACATAAAAGCCGCCGGTGTGGCAGCTTCGCTTGTCTGTTGTGCGATCTTCTTCATTGTTTCAAGCATTCCCATTATACCACCCTCAATTTTAATGACATTGTTTCCTTTCCCAGATCGTGACTTGCTTCATCGATCAGGAAAAACTGTTTGACGCCGATATCCGCGAAGCTGATGAAAAGAACGCGACCGGCCCTGACGGACAGATCCGACAGCGCTTTCACTTCAAAGGTCCTTTGCGGCCTGTTCTTCAAGGTAAGAAGGTTGTTTCCTCTTTCGGTGATCTGCGCTGCATTCATTTTTTCATCGACCTTTTCGAAATACTGCAGCGTTCCCCAGAACTTTATATTGTTGCTGTCCTGGAACAGATACACGTCACGCTTTCCGGTTTCTTTGTTATCGCGGACCAGCTTTATTCTGTTGTAGGTATCCGAATCAATTTCGGATGTATATGTGTAATCTGTGGCCAGGCTTTCATCGCCGACCAGCAGGTCCAGTTTTGAACCGGCGCAGGATGAAATTCTTAATGATCCGTAATCGTCCCAGAGGAAGAACATTTGACCTGTATTGATCAGTGTCAGATCCAAGGCTTTCAGGATGATGTCAAACAGCGTCTTGTTATCTTCCACCAGGGACGGGATCACATATCCGGTATTTTCAAGGGTACCGATTTTCAGGCCGAAGTCTGCAGCGATCAACGCGGTTATTTGATCCGCGCGCTTTCCTGTGAAAACATAAGTGTCCTTGTTTTTCAGGTACCGCGTTTGATCATATGCTGTTATTCTCACGACCCCATTTGCGGTTTCGGTTATCTTGAATACATATCCGTAAAATACGCCGGTATTTCCGTTCTTTACGGCAATAATGCCGCCGTGTTTCCAGATCACAGCTTGATCCTTCAACACTTCGAATTCAAAGGAAGCGGGGGACCCGGTGCGCTTCGTCGTCCATTTCGGCGACATTGCAATTTCCGAAACATCAAAGGCAGAACCATCGACGTTATTCTGATACATGATTTGAAGATCCATCATGGTATATTAAACACCTGCCCCGGATATATGGTATATTTCGGGTTCCCCGTACCCTTGTTTCTTTTGTCGATCGTGTCTTTGTTGGCTTCGTAGATCTTCGGGTACTGTGAACCATCGTTGTAATACTTTTTAGCGATGGCCCACAGTGAATCACCGGCCACGACCGTGTGTGTTTTTGTCTGCGGTTTCGGAGGACTTCCGGACCTGGCAACAGGTGCAACGACCGCCACCTTGACCGTCGGCGCCGGAAGGCTGATCCTTTTGGCCGAATACTCTTTCCATTCCCGCAGTTTCAAAACATAGTAAATGTCCCCGACTTCGCCGCCATATTCTTCATAGGTGAAGTCCTCAATTCCCATCAGTATATTGATATCCAGGTCCGTTCCTATGATCAGGAAGCGGATCGGCTTTTCTGCGTCCCTGGCTTCTTGTATGGCCTGATGTATTCGATCGGTGCCAGGACATTCCTTCCGGTAACATAGGGTGCTTCATGGGCCGGGAAGTGTGATTCCCAGGTTATTTCACGAAGCCCCTTTTTCCGAAGTATATTCACATCGCCCAGCTTGACGATGGTTGCCGTTTCGTTTTTACCTGGTGATTTCACGGTAAGGGATTCAGGAAGGACCGGGATTTCATAGTCCTTATTATTCATGATCAGGAACATATGATACATCAGCTATACACCCCTTCCGCTGCTGTGACGAATTCGTCTTCCAGCTTCCTTTCGATGGCTGCAGTCACTTCATCCAGATCCACCTTTTCGCTGATCTTGATATCTGTCAGCGTTACCTGTGGCGTCAGCGTCACGAAGTTCTGGACGAATTTCTGTTCAGCTATATCGCGAAGCAGCTTGATGTCTTCTTCGGAAATATCGACTTCATCATTGATCTTGCCGACTTCGCCGACCTTCCCGATTTCATCAATATTGGTGTCTTTGCCCTGGAAGGAAGCCAGCTTCTGTTCGTAGTCTTTCCCGGCAGAATTCGCGGCCTTTTTAGCTTCCTGTTCTGCGGCGTCTGCAGCGCGTTTTTCGGCTCTTTCGCGTAGCATTTGCTGGACATTTGCTTCCCTGGCTGCAGCTTTGGCCGCTGCGTTCGCTTCCATTTCGGCGATGACTTTGTCACCGGCCTGTCTGATTGCTTCTTCCTGCAGCTTTGCCTTTGAAGCGAAGTCAACCGTTTCAATGGCGCTGATAGAAACGCCAGGGATCTTATTCAGAACGCCGATCATCCAGTTAATGCCTTCAATTACGCCGTTCACAAGTGCGTCCACGATTTCCAGCGCTTTGGTTTCATGCTGAAAAATGCGTTCACAACCCCGATCCCGACTTTCGTGAAGAAGATCGGCACCTGGTCAAAGAAGTTCAGAATGCTGTTCCATGCCCTCAATAGGCCAGCAGCGAACTGATCATTCTTTTCCCATAGGTTCTTTATCCATATGATCAAGCCGACAATCACAGCTATGAGCGCGATAATGGCCAGCACGATCCAGGTTATAGGACAAGCAAGCAGGGCAGAGTTAAGGCCCCACTGTGCGGCCGTCTGTGCTATCGTTGCGCCTGTGGCCAGCATTTGAGCCGCGCCCATTATTCCCTGGACGATTGCTATTGCTGCAGTAACCGTCTTATATATTCCAAGTGCCAAGACGACGCCGCCGATCGCTGTGGCCAAACCCCAGACGATAGGTTCAATCATTGGCCAGTTCGTGGAAATGAAGTTTGCAATATCGGACACCCCATCGAATAGCTGCATGGCGAAGTCAACGGCCGTACTCAACCCGCTGGCGAAGGAAGCGAAGAACTGTTCCGCTGAATCAGAAGCGAACCATTCATTCAGCCTGGTGATCAATGGCGCAAGCGCTTTTGTTGCTTCTGTGGAAGCCTGGGCGAACCCCATTTTCAGGTTAGACAAGAACATTTCCATCTGGGTTTTTGGCGCCTGCAGCATTTTTTCGTAGGCTTCTTCACCCATGTTCTGCGCGTCAAGCAGCTTTTCGAACTGCGTGATAAACCCTTCGATGTCGCCCTTCTTTCCCAGTTCATCGATACCGAATGCCCTGATCTGCGCTTTCGACATATTGAAGCGTTCGGCCAGCGATACGATATCACCTGACAGCGCTTCCTTCAAAGAGAATCCAGCGCCTTCAAGGCCCTGGCCTGTCTTATCGAACACAGCAAGCCTTTCAGCCAGTTTATTCAGTCGGTCCAGGTTCTGCGGTTTCGTTGTTACCGACATAAAGGAAAGGGTGTTCTTTGCCAGTTCATCAAAGGCGAAGGCCGATTCTTTGGCCTGATCCTGCAGCTTCTGATACATCGCGGTTCCGATGTCCACGCTGTCAAGTCTCGCCTGGAATTCGCGTTCAAGTTTATCCAGATCCAACGCCGCGCCAACAGTGAAGTCGATTGTCTTCTTTGCTGCCAGCGCGGTTAATACTTTGGTGATGATATTATTTACGCCGCTCCATGCACCCTTGATGTTATGCGCACCCCTGGCCACCTGGTTCTGTTGTTCTTCCAGGCGTCTTAATCGATTCATCAATTCTTCGACGGCCTGCTGCGCATTGTCGAAGCCTTCGCCCGGATCGATCTGTTCGCTGACCCTGTCCAGGCGTTCCATACGGTTGATCATCTTGTCAATGGCGCTGATCTGACGCATAAGGGTGTTCGTCATCCTGTCCTGGATAGTCAACGATGTTGAAACAGCCATTTTATCACCTGCCTTTCCTCTTTACTTTCTGCGCTTCCTTTTTCTCCTTTTCAAGCTGCAGCCTTATGGAAGCAATAACGAACGCTTTTTCGGCTGGCGGCAGGTTGCAGAAGGTGCTGGGAAGCATATGAAAGCGATGGAGGCGAAGTGTGCGAACGTGCTTTCGCCATCCGCTTCACCATCGCCCCCCGCTATTAGTTTTTTGCTTCTTCAACCAGGGTGTTGATGTCTGTGTCGAATCCATTGATCTTCTGGACCGCTTCAAGTAGCTGATTATATTCACCAGGGCGCAGCAGCTTATCGACCAATGCTTCGGCACCCATAACCCATATTTAGCCTGCAGTTCTGCATTCTTGAAGTTCGGTTCAACGCAGCAGGCGATAACAAGCCTGGTCAGGTACAGGTCATAATTCGTGTCGATTACCTTCTGATGTGTCCTTTTGTCAAAGGTGACGGTCTGACACGATTTCTTTATGGCCTTGTTTTCGGCTTCTGAAATGGCCCTGATCTTAAAAGGCAACGGGATCCTTTCAGACACCTTGACTTCCATGGTTTCTTCTGTATTCAGTTCATTTTGCATTAAGAATTCTTCAAGTTTACTCACGCATTACACCCCCGATTATATCTTGTTGAACGGCGTCAGGATTTCGAAGTCTTCAAAGGTGAATTCCACGTCTTCATCCAGCGGATCGTCGCTGTCGCCGTCCAGTTTGGTCAATATGCTTGAATCCAGGTTCACACCAATCAGCAATATTGACTGTTTACCGGCAGCAGAAGCGGGATCGTCATTTTCCACAACCATGTCGAAGTAAACATCCTGGCCAGTGCGCTTATAGGAAGCTATAAGCTGACGGAACATGGAAGTAATGTAATAAATGGTCATGGTGCCGGTTCCGTTCAGGCCGGTTGTTTTATGACCGGTCATGCGCTTTCCGATGGCTTGATGTCAGCCTTTGTCTTCTCCACAGTGGCTTCAATGGTCTTCGCATAGAACAATTCTTCATTGTTCCCGTTGATCTTCGCGTAAGCCCTGCCTTCCTTGCCGTTTATGGCGTCAGGTGCATTCATAGTCTTCATTGATCATTTCACCCCCGTTTTACTGTATGGATACGACCATATACAGCTTTTCCATCGAATCATTCGGCTTCAATGCTGCAGCAACCTGAACATCACGCTTGCCGATACCCTGAACCACTTCGATGTCATCCGGAACGAAGTCGGATATCGCGTCGGCTGCCTGGTACTGGTTAGCAAGGGCCACAAGATCGCCTTTGAAAAGCTGACGGCCTGTATCGCTGTTTGTTACGGTTCCAAGATAGGACCTGCCGAATATGGCGGCCACATCGTTGGCCCATCCATCCAGTACCCTGATCACCCTGTTTGAAGTGAAGTCCTGGGATTTCGCTTCTGTGAATGTAGTCAGGGAATTGATGTCCGCAAGGACGCGGGCCTTTCCTGCTTCGCCATAGAAGACGAATTCACCGGCCTTGATGGCTGCTTCATACTGGGATTTCGTGTACCTGATGTCAACGTCCACAGCGCCATCATATGCAGTATTGGTCAGTGACTGGTTGATCTCCGCTGCTGCAGTAGCACCAGCAACCCAGGCCACAGCCTTGTCACCTGTGACGACGGTTCCGTCTTCCAGGATAACCCCATTTTTGACGTTGATTATGCCTTCATAGTCGGAAGACTTATTGTAAAGCACACCGACGATCTTCTTTCCTTCGCTGTCACGAAGCGCTTCACGAATGCTTCATAAAGGCCCTTTGTGGTTGCGTCACTGCCGGGATATCCTATCGTGTTGAATTCTTCGACTTCGATCTTCGATAGGAAGTCAGCATGTGCCGATCCGTCTTCGGTACCATTGGCCCCGCCAGTCAGCGCAGTGGCTGCAGCGTTGGTCAGCGTTCCGGATCCGAATGTAACGTAATCATTGGCCACCAGTTCGCTTGCGTTGACCACAGTCTGTCTGTCCACTTCCACAGTTCCCAGGTAAGTGATAACATCCTTCTTTGTTTCGTCGTCTACGTTGGTCTGGATCAGGATCTTGATGTCATTACCCCTGGTTCCGTTATATTTGGCGGTCACTGTAATTCCGCCGATGGTCTTTGTTGCTTTTGCCGCGCTTCCTCCGGCTCCATTGATACGGTACAGCTTCAAAGTCTTTGCACGTTTGAAGGCTTCCCTTATCAGAAGCAGTTCAGGCGCTGTCGGATCATACCCGAATAAAGCCATTGACTGTTTGTTAAAGTCACCGGCGTCAATGGTTATGATCTTGCTGTCAGGACCCCAGTTCAATGCAACGGGAAGCGCTGCAACGCCGCGGGATCCTGTGACGATCCTGGTTCCCAGCGCGACGAAATTGATATACGCGCCAGGGAGGACCTTGTTTTGAATTGTAAATACTCCGCCACCTATAGGCATTTAGATCACACCTTTCTTTTGAGATAGCCGGAAACAAGCGTTTCGGCTTCCTGGATAGAATACGCCTTGCCATCTTCAAGGACCGCGGCGGCGACATCCTTGTTGATGGAAAGCGTCTTGCTGCTTAAAATCTGTTCTTTCGTGAACTTCGGCACTTCCTTTGCCGCCTTATGCTCTTTTGCCACCTTATACACCCCCAGACTGATTTGGTCCACATTCAGGGAACTGGTACAGGTATTCCCTGCCGTCAGCGCCCAGTGATAAAACCCCGACGATATGGACGTTCTTATAACTTCGGATATTCAGGTCTGCAAACACCTGCAGATCTTCCATGGGTTCGTCATTCGATTCAGGCACAAATAACGCCATGAATGTCACGTCCATCAGGAAATGGAAGATCCCGTCCACAGTATCGGTGTGAAGATTGGTCATATGGAATGTCATATCATCAATCTTTATGGTACCGAATTCCATGTACATGGTTTCCGCCCAGGCGTGATAATTCATGGCGTCATGCTTTTTCTTTATATAGCAACATCGAACTGATATGTTCGCTTGTGCCGGTTTCCCAGGTGCTTTGACTGCGATGTTTCAATAACCTGAATTGAAAAGTTTCCGTCGGCGCCCTGCGGTATTTCATCAACGTAAACCTTTTTATCAGGCCACAGGGCGGTTAATTTGGCGGCGATTGCTTCAATGAACTTGTTTACCGTCATATTACAACCCCCTGTTTAACCTTTCTTGCAGGATCCGGTTCAGCTTGCGCTTCAACCTGGCTTCCTGTGTGATCTCCGTTCGCTTTATTGCTCTGCGAAGCACGAAACGGCCGCGAACAAAACCTTTGTATGGCCCGACATACATTCCGCCTTCCGGATCATCCCGCTGATATACGAAGGTGTTTCCTTCCCAGTGGCCTGGAACGAAGTGTGAACGGAAGCCATATTCAAGGTGTTTCGCATAGCTTAAATTATTGAACACGTCAACCTTAAAGCTGCGGCCATTTCGGATCGCTTTGTCGCTGCTGTGCCAGTTGTTTCTGTAGTCGCCGCTTCCGACGATATCCGGAACATCATTCTTGCAGATCAGCTTCGCTTGTTTTACCGCATAAACGCCTTCACCGACCACAAGTTCATCCATGATCTGGTCCATTTCTTCGGCTGCCTGGGCCATGTTATCACGCCATTTTATAAGATCTCTAAAATCAGCACTCACGCGATATCACGACCCTTCACCATGATTTCCTGGTGTGTGGCGTAAACCATAGGCTGGCCGGTGCTTTCGTACTTCAAAACGGTTCCGCTTGCTGGGTTCACACGTCCGAACCGTTTTACATCGATCTGATCGCCTGGGAGGACATTTATTTCCGGTCCCAGGAACAGTTTTACCGTGTATTCAACGTCATTTTGTGCTGCTGTCTGCTCTGATGGCCTGATCTGCATAGAGGAAAGGGAACAGATGACATTTTCGGCCACCGGTACCCTTTCCATCTTTGTGATCTTGTTGCTTCCAGTGACTTCTGCCATTCGGTAAATGGTGCAGGTGTCTTCATAGGTCATTTCGATGGCAGCGCGTTCAGCAGCAGGGTTTCCGAACATATCACCACCCCACTTTCCTGAATGCGTTCAACTGTTTTGTATATGCCTTTATGAAGTCCGCACCACCGGCCCCTGTATTAGCGTTAAAATCACCACCAACCGGCCTGAATGATGTTGTAACATCACCGCGTTTCACTGACGTTACTTCGGCGTTACTGTTTGTTTCATTGCCGTAACCTTCCGCCCGCCACATATCGACGGCCATCCGGACCACAACATTTTCAAGCTGGGCCGGGATAGCTTCATCGATGGACATGTGGCAATAGTTCTTCACCATATCCGTGACGGTGTCCAGGACGAACTGCAGAAGGCCGTCCTTCTCATTGCCGGTTATACCCAGCAACAGCTTCATTTTTTCAAGCATAACCAGCCACCACCTTCCGGATTATTTGCTCTTATCACCTTTTGCCTTGCCGGTCTTGCTGGCGTCTGCCTTCTCCTGGTCCTCTTTTACTTCCTCATACTCCGGATTCTTGCGAAGCTGTTCAACAACAATTTCGGATCTGGGTTCCAGAATGACATTATCATGCTTCCTTCTGAACTTCATCCATTACACCCCCGCTTCGGCGTATGTGAACACCAGGTCAGGCGTCAACACTGTGTCCCGTAGTCATAGAACAGGATACAGCGAAGTCGTTTGAAAGCGGGATCTTTTCAGGTTCGGTGTATGGATAGGATACGACAGGCTGTGCAATAGCTTCATCGATCATAAGAACTGCATTCTGGCCTGTAGGAATGTTCACAGAAGAATAAATGCGAACACCATGGAACATTCCGAAGTTCTCGGAAGCTGTATCGGTGCCGTTCGGTTTGGTGTCCAGAATGTTTCTGATCTTGCCATAGAATTTCGGACTACATACCATAACCATCTGGCTTCTGTTTACGCCGCGAACATAGTCATTTTTCACGGTTTCAAGTGTCTGGATGTATGCTTCCAGGATTTCCTCCAAGTCGGTTTCGCTGGTTGTGAAAGCGGTACCTGCAGCAAATGCAGCATTGAAGAAAGCCACGTCAAGTTCTGCAGCCATGGTGTCAACATGGTTGTCAGCACGTCTTGCAAGGATGTTTCCAACGCCGAAAGTGTCAAGATCGAACTTTGCCACTTCCTCCACGATTTCCTTGTGGACGTTAAGGTTTACTGTGATAGGCGGTGCTTTCAACTTATCGCCTGCGCCTGCTGCTCTTGCGGTACCGTAATCTTTTGAAGTGCTGTTCGCGAACCTCTTGAATTCAACGGAACCGGTTGCAGGGTTTCCAGTGTAGGCCTGGGATTTCAGGCCAGCAGAAAGGGCTGCCTTCTGCACGTTCTTCACGACGTAACCATAGATTTCTTTCAGATCGGCTTTGAGTTCACCGGACTGAATAAGACTAATCGCCTTTGTTCTTGCCATTAAAAATCACTTTCCTTTCCTGTTAGATTAAAATATTACCGGTCCTGCCGGTGTGTTTGGTGTTGGCTGTGCGCCAGGTTCTGCAGGTTTAGCGCCTTTCAGATCGGGCGCCTGGCTCTGCTGCTGCTTAAACAGATAGGGTTTCTTTTCACGGATGGGTTTGATCATGTCTTCGATGTTGGTTTTCAGGTTCCCAGCTTCGTCAACCTCAACCGTGTCCAGTTTCAGATCTCTGATGATGTCATCAGGATCATAAACGCTGTCACCCAGGGCCAGCTTTAATGCAGTGGTCTTCTGGATCTTTGCAATTTCAGCCTTGTGTGTGTTTTGAAGATCCGCGATCTTTGTCTGCGCAGCCTTCACATCATCGGCGATCTTTGCAGGATCCCCGGAACCACCGATTGCCTTCAATGCGTCTGCTGCAGCTTTCAACGCATTTTCAGCGCTGATTTGCTGGGCCTTGATGGCTTCGTGCTTATCGGTCGGAACATAACTTCCGTCATTCCCACAGACGATGTCAAGGTCCTTTCCGTCCTTGCCTTTGCCTTTGACAGCTTCTTCGACCTGTTTGGCCAGGTCCTCACCCAGTAGTTTTCTGATTGATTCGTGTATCATGTTTTCTCCTTTCCCCGCTGTATTTAACGTGACTTCCACACGCTTTGCGGACCGTGTTGGTCAGGGACACGGCGCCCCGAATTATATGAAAAAAGACGCCTTTTACAGCGTCCTTTTCATCAGAATTTTATTAAGTTATAAGGTGTTGGCCATAGACGTCAAAATATTCTTTGTCCAGGTCCTGGATCTTCTTTATGACGTCCTCTGGCGCGTCAGGATCAATCTTCATCCCGTCTTCTGTCGGGATCAGGTATTTATCGAATTCAGATAGGTCAAGCAATTTAACCACCCCTTTATATTATACCGCGAAGGATATTGACCACTGTTCTGGCAGTTTCACGCGGGCTTCCGTTCATGTATTCGGCAATACATTCAGCGATGAATTCACTGGTATTCGTGAACCCGTACTTTGATAAATACGGGATATATCCGTTCGTTCCTGCCTTTGCCTTTAATACATCAGCCTGGATCTTCCTTCGTAGATCGTCGATCTGTTTCATCGCGGCAATGCTTTCAGGTGTATTCCTTGCCTGATAGTCGCTGCGACTGCATGGCCGATTTCGTGCCTTATAGTGTGCATTTCCGAAGGTGTGGACCAGAAGCCGATCATGTGCTGCTGCTTTGCTATTGCGCCCAGCTTTTCAAGTGAATCCTTCTGGGACACATTACGCAGCCACAATGACTTTTTCGATTCAACATATGCACCTTTCCAGCTTGTAGAATAACCCTTCGGGAAGGTCCTGACAGATTTCAGGTGCGTAAGTTCCCCGAATAATTCCGTGGCTTTCGATATCTCCTGGTTCACTGCATTGGCCACATCTATATTATACTTCGAATAATCGGCCTGTATATTCATTTTTTCATAAACCCATTTCTGGCTTCTTCTCTTGTCTTTGCAGGTTCAAACACCGGCGCAGGTTCGGGTTCAGGTTCCGGTTCAACATCCGGTACCGGATCCGGCTTCGCTCCGACCAGCTTCGGCTGCTTGCCACCAGGAACGGATTTCGTCTTCGGGCCGGTGCTGCTTCCTGGATCCTGATCGTCGCCAGGATCGTCCACAACATCGTCCTTGCCAACATATTTTTCTTTCCATTCCTCATATGTCATATTATGCGGCATTGGTTCGCCCGAATTATACCAGTCCAGGGCGTCTTCCGGATCGTATTCGATGGTTGTTGACCTGCAGTGTGGGTGCATAGGCGGGAAGTTTTCGCCGACCTTTGCGTCTTCCAGCTTGAAGTGCTTCCCATCAAGTTCCTGGCATATGGTGCTGGTCCTGCTGTCCAGCGTGGCCACGAATTCATATTCCTTGACGCCTGCCGCCTTATAAGCGCGCTTTTCAGCTTCGTTGTGGAAGTAATTCGTTTCAGTCCTCACCAGGCGTTCAGCATTCTTGAATGACTGGCCCATCTTTCGGAAAGCTGCTTTGACATTTCCGAAATGCCGGTTCCCCGGATGAATCCCTGTGTGATTATCTCACGGACATTGAAGATCAGGGCCTGGTTATTCTTCCACAGCCTTTCAGAAAAGTTCGATCCACTCCAAGGATATGAAACGACATCCTCGACCATCCTGGTGTTCACCTTTGCGAATTCACGCGCAAAACCGACGCGCTGCTGGATGTCATAAACCTTCTTGTAATATGCTTCCTTGAAGGTTTCCCCGAACTCTGCCTTCATTTCAGCAACACCGCGGGCATACAGTTCATTCAGCGTCATTTGGATCTGTGCTTCCATGGCCATCAGGCGCGACTGCTGGCTGGAATAGGAAAGCGCGTCCAGTTCAGCAGTTAGCCTTGCTTTGACTTCGGGATCCGTTTCGTTGTTGATCCGGTTCACATAGTCGCCGATGGTACCCTTCCATTCCTGGCGTTCTTTCCTGTTCAGTTCCTTGACTGCTTCTTCATAGGAAAGGCCGTTTTCGCTGGCGTACCTGGCATAAAAATCATTGATCTGCTTCCGGATCTCTCTGGCCGCCCTCTCATATTCCTTGAACAGTTTCAGGGAAAGGGCAGCGCCCCGAAGATATGATTCAGCTTCACGCCGCAGCGCTCTTTTTAACCAGTATTCTTTCCCGGCCATTATTCATCACCAGCGCTTCCTGTCTGTCCTGGCGCCGGTTCCGCTCCTGCCTGGCCATTGATGTTCTGGCCGGTTTCCATGGCAGAATCAAACAGCCCACTTCCAAATTCCTCCATGGCCTGTTTCTTTTCTTCTTCGATCCTGGCCAGTTCTTCGTCGACATCAGTGATCCACGGATGATTTTCAAGCGCGGTCCTTTTGGATATGATCCCCTGGGAAGCCTTCACATTGTTGATGACATCAGTTTCGTTTACCGGCATGTCGGTGTTGAATATAATGTCAAAGGTTTCGTTCGAAAAATCGCCCTTGCCGATGATCTGCAGGTATGTGTCAATGAATACCTTTAACTGTTGGAAAGCGTCCTTCATTTCCAAGGCCAGCGCGTTACAGTCGGCATTCAGATCCATATACCTGAAATTGATGGCCGTTCCAGAGGCATTCCCCAGATCAGGATCCTTCGTATCAACGCCGCAGCCATAGTCGAATATATCCCTGCGCTGCTTATCCAGGAACTTCATTACAGCGTCGATGTTCAGATCTGCCTGCAGCTTATCCACACCGCCATCAGCGTCAACCTTGATCGCCAGGTGTTCACGAAGGTCCTTGATGAATTCGCCCAGGTCCTGGCCACCGTAGTTTTTAAGGACATAAATGAATTTGGCCACGTCGCGCAGCACATCAGAAGTAACGGAAGTCTGCCAGTTGATATCATCGATCAGTTCTTTGATGAAGTAACACAGCGGCAATTCTTCGTCGTTGTACTTCACCCATATGATCGGCGGCTTTGTCCAGTTGTACGCCTTGCCATTCAGCATGAAGTGACTGGCTTTTCCTTCTTCGGCCGCGTCGTTATCCACAGTGAATCCATAATCTGTGGATATAAAGTATTTAACGCCGGTACTGTCCCACCATTCGGCCTTTGTCCTGGTTGTTTTCTTCTTGCCGATGTATTCAACCACATCATAAAAGCGGATGAAGCCATCCAGGGCCGTGTGTTCGGCGTCCTTCCATAATGGGATCAATTCCGTGCTGGGGATCTTCATCATGCACAGCTTGCCTTCTTCGTTGAAATAAGGCTGCAGCCATCCGATCCCTGACTTTATGGCCGCCCTTCCAAAACCCTTCCACTTGCGCCTGAATGTGTCGTCAAAGACTTCGTTCAGCGCTTCGGCATACTTTTTATTCTTCGTGCTTACCGTGAAGGGATTGGCCAGAAGATAATTGATCTTCTGTTCGATCAGCTTTTTCAGGATCGGGTGTTCGATCTTCGTGTTCGATCGGTTGCTGACGTCATTGGTTTTGTTCTGGACGTCGGACCGGTTCCTGAAATACTGTTCGGCCATAACCATCAGCTTGTACTGTTCGGAATTCTTGAATTCCTTTATTTCTTCGCCAACTATTTCGGCCGCAGACATCGGAACCCCGTCCGGATCTTTGACCATGGACGCAAGCGAACCTGTACTTCCATGGGAAGCTGCTGCTTTATCCTTCTTTAGCCAATTTAATAGCACCCTTTATCACCTCACTTCAAAACTTCGATTGATGATCCGCGTCTTAACCGTTCTATGGAATAACGAAGCGCTGCCATTGCGTCATCCATGAATTCGACCGGTTCATCGATATAAAGGCCAGTCTGCGGATCCTTCTTCCATTTCCATTGCTGGATCTCTTTGATCGTGTTTACACACGAAGGGTGAATGTGTATCTTCCGGCCCTTTAACCAGTCGATTTGTGACTTCACGGATCCAGGTTCCTTTTTCACCGGAACCGCTCTGAACCCGGCCCTTTTCCAACGCTTTATTCTGTCAGGTTCTGCACTATCGCAGAACATTTCGGTCCGTTTACTGATATTCCGGTTAATGGCCATCTGGATAATTTCTTCCGTGTCCATTTCGAACACATACAGTTCAGAACAGATCCAGATTTCACCGTCCTTCCATCCGACATCCAGGATCGCGTTCGCATGGTTGAAGCCGAAGTCCTGGCCAAGATATTTCGCGTCGAAGTATTCTGGGCCAGTGGGGAAGTCATGAATATCGATGTTTGTCAGGATCAGTCCACCAAGTTCGCCCCATTCACCTTCACCATATACCCGGTACCCTTCCGGATCTTCAATCTTCCTGCGCTCCATACGTCTGAAATATGCCTGGTCAATGAACCGGTTCGTCTTGTAGGTTGAATGATGGGTGAAGACGTCCGGATCCTCTTTGTCAAAGTAACGGCCTTTGATCCAGTGTGTAGCGCTTACCGGGTTGAACGTCATCGTGATCTGATAATATAAATTCGGGTTGATTTCTTCCAGATCGCCACGAAGACGGTCATCCAGGATGTCAACGTCTTCCGGTTGAAGTTCCGTTGCTTCCTCGATCCAGATCCAGGTCAGCTTCCCCTTCTTAAAGGTTATTGACTTAACCTTTTCGCGCTGGCTTTGGTCCTTCATGCCCCTGAATATGATCCGGTTTCCTGTGACCTTGCTTTCCAGGGAAAGCGGGTTCATATTTATTTTCCAGAACCGGTCCGCATATTCACCATATAACCGATATACCGCAGCTTGAAGTTCTGCGAATGTACTGTCGCGGTTCGTTTCCTCAACCTTTCGGACGACCAGCAGATTCGCGCCTTTGTACTTCGGATCCGATAGCTTTATGATGTAGTCCTGGGCGATATTGACCGACTTTCCGGAACCGGCAGATCCTTTCAGGATCCTGTAACGCTTTTTACACTCATTGACCGGCTTGAATACCTTGTTGAACTGCGCGTTCGCTCTGATCTCAATTTTCGCCGTCGCCGTAATCATAATTGATCACCACCGTGACGGGGACATTCGCGTCAACCTTATCATTGAACATTCCCAGGTGCTTTCCGCACAGTTCCAAGGCTTTCAGCTTATCGGCCAGGCGGATTTCGCGTTCTATGCCTTCACCGTCCGGCGTTGGAATAGTCTTCACCTTAACGGAAGCGATTGCTGCGGTGTCGTCTTCTGACGCTCCTTCTGCGATTGTTGCACTGTCGAAGTTTATCACGTCGGCCGCATTGACGAAGGCGATCCTGGCCAGTTCACGAAGGACCCTGTCCTGGTTGATTCCGGTCCTTTTGGACCTTTCGGCCATCGCCTGTTCTATACGCGCGCGAATGTTAGGTTTTGACAAGTTTTCGCTTCCGATTTCCTTTGCCGTTTTCGGTGAATACCCCGCACGGATGGCGGCTTGCGTTGCATTCAGGTCAATAAGGTATTCCTCAATGAAGCGCTGTTGTTTGTCCGTCAGTTTTGCCACAGCCACCACCTTCCTTTCGTAATTATGGCAATAAAAAAGCGCCTGACGTATAATCAAGCGCTTATTTGCCATTGGGTATCAAGTGAAAAACCCCACTATCATGCTATCATAAAGTATTGGAAAATTTGTCCGCTTTTTTTCCACTCTTTCAATATTCGACTATCCCGTACATGGCGATGGTGAACTTATAAAGCGCCTGGTCTTTTATTTCATACACCCGCGACTTTTCATAATTCAGTTCTTCCATCAGCTTTTCGACGTGGTCTTTTGGTCTGTCTATGTAGAATCTGTCCAGGACAAGTCTTTCCGTTTTATCCAGTGAAGCAAGGCCCCTTTCGATCAGATCCAGCAGCGTTTTATTTGCCCTATACAGATATTGCAACCTTTCCTTTTCGACGATAATGTCAAGCAGGTTGTCTTCATATCTGCTGGATCCTCCTTTCACCGGAACCTTATCTGTCGCTGCTCCTTTGATGGATACGAACCTGCAGCGCAGCGCTTCCATCCGCTCCGGTATGCTTTCCAGGCTTGCTTTCAGATGGTTATATTTGCGAAGATCTTGAATTGCGCAGTCTGACCATTTCATAGTTCAACCTCACTTTCATTGCGTATTTCAGAACGGAAGTTCATCGTCGTCATCGACTTCCGTGAACCCCTCATATGCCAATCCGTAATCGGTGTCATCATTTGCCTGGCGTTTGCTGTCAGCGAAATGTACTTCTTCGGCGATGATCTCCGTTTTCTTTCTCTTTTGTCCGTTGTCGTCTTCCCAGGTCCTTGTCTGTATCGGTCCGATCACGACCACCCTGGATCCTTTGGTGAAGTATTGGCCACAGAATTCCGCTGTCTTCCTCCACGCGACTATTTCCAGGAAGTCCGTTTTGTCCTTTGCCATTCTGCGGTCCACTGCCAGGGTGAAGGTACATACTGCGACGCCTGCCTGTGTGTATCGCAGTTCCGGATCCCTGGTCAACCTCCCCATTAAAAACGCTTTGTTCAATTTTTCTCACCCCATTCAATCATTTTTTCAACGTCCTTCATCATCAGTTCCAGAAGTTTTATATAATCTTCTGGCGAAAGCGTTTTTTTCAGCATTTCGTGAATTTCCTTTACGTCCATACTGCACATCCTTTCAGAATTTCTTCCCGTGCTTATATGGGCGGTTCTTGTTGAATTCCATCTTGACCCTGATGGCCTGTTCCAGATCGATCCCGTATCTGCCGCAGGCGTCAAAGATCCTGATCACGCAGTCGGCCAGTTCGGAAGGAATTCCGCAGGGTTTCGCGAATCTGCATTTGTTCGGTCTGTCTGAACAGCAGGCGCCACATACATATTGATCATCAGGACACGCCTGTGGATTTTTGCATTCATAATATGTAACATTGGCGTCATTTCCGGCCCTGGCTTCTTCCAGCGCTTCGGAAAGTTCGCTGTGCATAAGCGCGATCACTTCACCGAAGGACTTTTCATCATCCCACCAGCCTTTTGAAACGGCCGTTTCGTGTGCTTCTTTTACCATGTCATTTATCCTCATGCTTCTTTACTCCTTTCTTTCCAGTCAGGGCATTTCACCCTTCCATGGTATGGCGGATATTCAGGAAGGATCAGCTTGTCATGTGCTATGCAACCGATAAGGCTTTCAGTTATGGATTCAAGGTTTCCACACGTTTCGCATATGCCTTCCTTTTCCCTTTTGTGTTCCTCCGCGCGTTTTCGGCATTCGTCAAGGAAAGACACAGTCTTCACTCCTTCCAATACTCTTTCAGTTTTGCACCGACTATGATCGGCCGACACCATTCCCTTTGAAAACTCTGCCACGTCCGATCCACTTCGCCTTTTTCATTCCTGTATAGCATGGCATAAGGAACGAATCCGGCCTGCATAGTCTGTATTAAGCGCCTTTCAGCTTTTTCAAAGGTATCGCCTTTATATCCGATCAATACATAACAACGCAGCGCGTGACTGGCTTTCGTGAACCCGGCGTCTAACAGCATTTTTCCAGCTTCAATAAGTGGTTCCAGGTCATCGGGTGTGTCATATGCACAGTAAAGGCGCTTTGTTTTAATTTCTTTCATAAGTTTTGCCTGCCATGGTTTCAGGATCCTTGCTTCGATCCCTCCGGTGAAAACCGGCCTTTCCGGCTGCCTTTTTAACATTTCACATACCGCGCGGAAGTGCTGTTCTGATGTTGCCAGGATATTGTCATCGCAGATATTCCAGCCGTCTTTTATTTCAAGTTCCCGAAGTCCGTTGCAGCTTTTCCATACGGAACAGAACCAGCATTTGTTCGGGCAGCCACGGCTGGTGAATGTCATACCTTTTTTCACATAAAGGCCAGGCGTGAAGTCGCCGTTCCGATCTCCGAAGGCTGGGCCACCGATCTTGACCGGAACACCAAGTCTTTCCCATGATTTCGCCAGCTTTTCGGCCTTCGGTATGTCATAGGTGAAGGTGACGCTAACGTGTACTTCGTCAACCCCCCCTGCTTTGAGAATAGAACGCGGAAGTGGACCTGTGAAAGCCAGATCGTCGTTCGGTGTTGCTTTTGTCTTTCTGGGGAATACTCTGGCTATTTTCTTGCCATCGATGATCATGCTTACACCGTCCTTCCCGCCGCTGTGTCTTCCAGTAACTGGGCCAGCAAGTCTGACGACCTCTTTATTTCCTGTGCGCGTTTTCGGCATTCTTCAAGGAAAGTCATGTCCTTTGTTCCTCCTGGATATTTACTTCATTTCCCCATACGTCCCAGCCTGGCGTTTCTGCCTTGCGAATAACTCTATCCGTGGCAGATCTCCCATAAGCTGAACAATTCTATCGCGTGTAATATCAGGCTTTTTGCTGTGTTCTTCGACCGGCGCGTCGATTATGCTGTGAACTGACTTTGATATCCGCTTCGGCTTGCCTTTTGTTGCGATGATACAAATTTCCGCGTTCGCCCTGGTCCAGTGGCCAAGGCCCCAGAACCATGTATCAGACTTTTTGTTCCTTTTAACCCAGGTGAACCCGACGGTCTTATATTTGAACCCCCAGGCTTTGATGGTTTCCAGCGCTTCGTTTAGGCATGGGTATGTGGCCCACATGAACAGAACACAGTCATCCGCTGCCAACCCCCCCACAGGAAGCCTTTTAATTTCGTCAATTTTCATGGTCTGATAATGCGATTCTGCAGTTCTGCCGCCTTCTTTTTTATTCCACACCTTATATGACCACGGCGGATCCGCATATATGATGTTGTACTTCTTATCAGGGAACGGTATCACAGGATCGCCCCCTTGAATATTACTTGCTTTCCGATGGCTTCTGCTCTTTCAATCTCCGCAGCCATTCCTGACGTAATCACTTCGCCGCACACCCAGACTTCGTCGGCCAGTTCAAGCATTTTCAGTCCTGCTGTCAATCCTTTTTCGCGATCTGTGGCTTCATCCAGGATCCCGTGCAGCATAACGTGGCTTGCGATCGGTACATGTCCGGCGGCAGCTGCAGCTTTGCAGTATGAAACAGCTTTTTTGTAGTTTTCTTCCTTGCCCTGGTATGGGCTGCATATGTAAACTATCATTGCAACACCATCCTTTCCATGGCCAGGGCCAGGGTATAGTCTGAAAAACACTGTTCGTGATACACGTCCGCTGTCAACACCACCAGGTAATCGTCCCCGTATCCGTCGTCACCGTACTGGCGGCCAGCCATTTCATTGATCCGGTCCAGCTTCTTCCTGGCGTATTCTTCGGCTGGGCCACAGTTCATTCGGGATCTGTTCTCCGATATATGCTTCAACCTTGCTTTTCAGTGTCGCGCTATCCACAAGGCCACCCCCTTACTTAACGATCCGAAGTTCCAGCCATGGGAATTTTGCTTCCCACAGCTTCTTCTTAATTTTGAAGTCCTTTGTTTCAACGCCCTTTACGTCCTCGACCCAGATCTGACCATCCTTGCCGCATATCATGAAGTCCGGCCTGTATCTGATCCCTTCTTCCAGGACGAAGCTGGGCTGTATAGTAAAGCCTATAATTTCACCTGCTGCCTGTAGCAATTTCAGTTCATTGTATCTTCTGGCTTCTGCCTTACTATCGAATACATGGCCATCGACTTCCGTTTTCTTGTTGTTGTACTTCGAAGCCTTTCCGGCCCTGGCCATATATGCGTTGTACTGTTTACCTGACCATCGTGTCACTATAACACCCCTTTCATAAACCCAGTAATTCCTGACGTTCAGCGAACTGCTTTTTCAATCCCTCACGGCGGCGGCTGTTTCCGTCAACCTTCACCGGATGGCACATTTCCAGGACGCGGTCATATATTCTCGCATATCTGATGTCAGGCGGGTTCTTTATAAGTTCAATATCAATATTTGTGGTCACTATAAGAGGAAGTCCGGATCTGTATCTGGCGTCAATGATGTTGTAAACCTGTTCAAGCATGAATTCCGACTGCGTTCCGCTCCCAGATCGTCGATGATCAGCAGCGGAAATTTCTGCAGTTCGTCCAGATAATGTTGCCGGTCCTCTGTATAAAGTGTCTGGATTTTGTTAATAATGCGGATGAAGTTAGTCATCAGCACCGGGATCCCCTTATCAATCAGGCGTTTGCGATACATGCTGCATAATAGGTCTTGCCGGTACCGACGTTCCCATATAAGAGAAGGCCCAGGTTCTTTTCCTTCATTTCCTGGAAGTTATCAGCATACCGCTTCATTGCGTCGGACAGCTTCGGGTTCTTCCTGTCGTCATTTTCGAAGGTCCAGCTTTCAAATTCAGCGTCGCTTATACCGATCTTCCGGATCTCTCTGACACGGCGTTCGAACTGTTCACGTTCCAGGCGTTCTTCTTCGGCCTTTAATTCATCCCGCCGATGTTTGCAGGTAATGGGAACGACTATGGTTTTTGATTCATCACCGGGAAGCTGCAGCCGGTACTGCTTCGGTGTGTGGCATTTACCACACACCAGCAGTCCATCTTCTCCTATATAATCGCCATCATCCATATTGGCGGCCTGAACATTTTTGGCCATGCTTTGAATAATGCTGTAAATATCGTCCACTGTGTCACCCCCATCAGAAGAATTCATCAAGATCATTCCTTCTGGGCTTTGTAACGGCAATATCACATTCGTCTTTCCACCGCTCACCGTTCAGGAATGTTGCCGGGTATGGTATGTATTGGCCGCCGTCTTTGGTCCACTGGGTTGACAGCTTCCACCTTTCAACGCCTTCAATGATTTGAAGGGTTAGTGTTTCATCGGGTTTCAGCTTATTCCAGGCTTTGACTGCGTCCTTTTTACCAACCTTTCGCGGATAAACGGCCCAGAAGCGATCGAACAGGTCCTGTTCTGGCTCTTTCTCTTTCTCTGAATCTTTACTCTTTTTCTTACTCTTGCTCTTACTCTTACTCTTACTCTGTGTTTCAGTTTTGTTGCTTGAAGTTTCTTCGGCGTTACTTGTCGTTTCATCGGTGTTACATTGTAACGCTTTTTTGATGTTTTCCCTGTATTTTCGAACCCTGGCCGTGCTGTCGGCTTCGCTGCCGACCATGTTCGGAAATCCGGTCATGAAAATCGTGCCATCTTCTTCGATTTCCATTAGGCCATAGCGCTTGAATATGTCGATGGCCTGCCTTACGATTTCCTGGTCAGTGTTTGTCACAACAGAAAGCATTTGTTCATCATAGGGGATCGCTTGACTGAAACGAAGGGCGCCATCGTGATCGATACTTTCCACCAGCATTTTCAGATAAAAGAGTACATATTCCTTGCCTTTTCCATTGTCCAGGGCTTCAATGATCCGGATGTCATGTCTTTTGAAGAAGTTCCGGTCCAGTTTCAGCCAGTAGAACCTTTTTGCTTCACTCACAAGCGATCACCCCCTTTGTTTTGGCCTCACATTATTTCGCTTTTCTTTGGCAGGCTCTGCACATTTCCTGGCCGTACTTCTTCATCGAATATTCTTTTTCAGCCTGGCTGATCGGTCCGCCACATGAAGGACAGATCATCGCCCCAGGCGCTTCCTGCTGGCCGCTGGCCGGTGTATTTTCTTCCGGTGGTTTATTAGTATTACCGGCAGACTTTGACGCGCCAGCGCGTCCTGTGCGGCCTGTGGGTGCCTTTGCTGTGCCATTGGTAGAAAATCGAACATTCCCGTTCTTGTCGGTCAACGTCAGGGAAGTGAGCACACGATCTTCTGAATACTGGATATCGGCCACCGTGAATTTGACATTGGGACTGACGCGGATGACCTGCTTTCCGCCGACATTCTCCGTGTAATATTCGTCTTCCGATAACTCAACCCATATGAAGGGCGCTGTGTAAAGTTCACGGCCGATCCCGATGTTAAAACCGGCCCGCTTGAATGCGTCGGAAGCCTGGCCTTTTTCCTTTTCTGTGTTGCTCTCGACGCCGACGTCCTGCTTCGATATCCATTCGCCAGTTTCTTTGTCGCGAATGCTGATAGTGCAGAACAGGTTCCCGTTGATCAGTTCATGGGATCTTTTCCACCCGTAGATCCCGAAGACTTCGTCCAGGATCTTCATGTCAACACGGGCGTCCTTGTAAAGAAGAAGGACCGCGCCCACGGTTCCATTCCTTGTTTTGCTGACACTCTGGACGCGGACATCAATTTCATTGGCATTAAGAAGCCGGATTTCAGGTCCTTTACTTTCGTTCACTGTTTGGCACCACCTTTTCTTTGTAATAGCTGCAGAATTCACATGCTGCGCAGTAGTCAAGGCATTTCTTGTCTTCACCAGGGCGGATCACTATTTCATCGCCGCCGTTTTCTGCCTTCCACTGTTCGGCTTCCTCCATACTGTCAAGGACACGAAGGGCGGTTTTGCGGCCTTTTTTCATGACTGCGAATTTATCGCCGGAATTGAATCTTTCGTCAGGTGTGCAGATTGGAAGTTCATCGTCCGGAAGTTTTTCCGCTGCAGCGATTTCTTCGAACCTGGCCTGCAGCCATTCTTCACATTCCTTGAAGTCATCATCAGTGAAATTGAACTTCACAACCTGAACGGGGAATTGTGGGTAATCTGACTTGATCTTTGCGTCGCGCTTACTGTGGTCTTTCAGGAAAGCCACTATCTGGCCGCCCTGGGCGTCAAAACCGATCTTTCGAAGCATTAAGCAGTATATAAGGATCTGGCGGCGCCAGTCTTCAAAGTCGCCGAATATGATCTTCCAGACGGAAGCTGTCTTATAGTCAGTGACGATCTTCGTTTCGTCATTGTAAAGGTCAAACTGGCCGGAAAGGATATAATCGCCGATCGGCACCTTGATCCTTTCTTCTTTCAGTTCGTGGCCAAGTTCCTGGTGCTTTTCCAGGATCCCGTGTACTGCAGTTCCGAACAGCAGCCACACCATGTCGGAAACATCGCGTTCGATCTCTTTGTGGTGTCTGCGTTCCAGGATGGTTTCCCGGATCCCTTTCAGAAGGGAAGTGACACGGTATTCATTCGGTTCATATACATAGTCCCGCTGCGCAAAGCTTACGAACGGGGAAGGAAGGTTCAGCTTATTTGTGATGATCATTCTGCTTTCCTCCCTTCGTATTCAGCGATCTGCTTTTCAAGATCAGCGATCTTCGCTTCCAGCTTCGATTTCAGGTCCTCATATTTCTTCTTTTCTTCCTGGTAATTACGGAACCACATGTCTTCGCTGGACTTCACGCTTGCCGGTTCTCTTTTTAACTCCTGTATTTCAATAGCCATGTCGGCGATCAATTCCTTAACCTCTTTAGGTTCATAAATGTTCATACTTAATTGTTCTGGCTGCTGCGCTTTGTGGTGATTGCGTAGCAGTCTTTTTCTTTGCGCTCAATCACGATGTAGTCTTCACCCAGAAGAAGCAGTCCCTTTATGGCCTGGCATAACTGAACGATTGACAGGTGAAGCAGCTTATTCTTCATAGCTTTCACCCCCTGATTCATTCAGTGTGGCCACGAACTCCTGGAACATGTCCCTGGCTTCCGACACAACAGCGACGATCAGAACGAACAGAAGTGGAAGCAGGTATTCGCCGCCGATTCCGAAGTAACCGCGTTCCTTGTAGGCTGCTTCGATAGCTGCAGGCACAAGGGTGAACCCTGCAAGTGCTGCGATTATGTATGCGATATTTTTCTTGAACCACCCGACAGGCTTGTCCTCTTTATAGGTCTGTCATTCTGGCGGTTCTTCTTGCCTGTACAGTGCGGGCATACATAACCGGAAGATGGGATCTTCGCCTGGCTGCTGACGTTCCAGGACTTTCCGCATTTGACGCATGTCTGACGGTTTCCTTTGTTCCTCACACATCGCACCCCCTTTGATCTTCGTCTATACCCTGGCGCCGTGTTCTCTGGCCCATTCTTTAACGGCCTGAACACTGATGGTGCCACCAGCTTCCGGAAGTGTAGCGATGAATTCAGCTTTGAACTTCTGATATAAAGGTTCTGCCTGTTCCTGACCGATCACACATGACAGGGCATTCAGGGCCAGTTCAGCAGGGCCGCTTCCTCCATATCCCCAGGCGAACCCCGTCGGGCTGTGCCTTACGATCCTGTGGGGAATGTTAGTCACCATTTCACCGTTTTCCATTCTGCAGACTATGGCCGGACCGATATTGCACGGGCCAAGCATATCCGCCTTCCTGTTGTGGTCCGTTCCTTTGTCGCCTTTATGGACCACAATTCCTTCTTTTGCTGCGCACACTTTGCCATATCCGACTTCAACATATACCGGATTTTTCAGTGTCCTTCCGCAGCGCTTACACCTTGATACTTCTGACATTTTCAACCCTCCTTGATTATTTGATAGCTTTCATCGATTGACAGGCCGGTCATGAACCTAACGCAGCCTTCCTTGAACTGCTTGTCCTCAATGGCCTTCTGGCCGATAACCTCCTTACCGATTTCCTTCCCATTTCTGCGATCAATGCTGATCCTCACGATGTCCAGCTTCATCCCTCACCATCCCTTTATTTCGTTTTTCTGGATTCTTCGAATTCGGCCAGGTCCTGCGGTGTTATGCGGTACAGCTTGCCGATCTTGATGGCCCGAAGTTTCTTTCCACGGATCCAGGCCCAGACTGTGATTACCTTGACGCCGTACTTCTGCGCGACTTCTTCGCAGGTCAGATATTTTCCCACAATTTTCCCTCCTTTACTTGATTTTTGTTCGGTTTAGTTATATAATTGTAGTGGCGAACATAAATATAACTATACCGAAACCGATGAAAAGCGAATTTCATTGGGTGTGTTTTTTATTCACTTTTGTTCGGTCACTCTCATTATAATTCGGTTTTCTTCGGTTGTCAATAGTTAAATTCTCTTTTGTTCAGTAAAATTTAGGGGGAAGAAGGATGTTTTTTGATCAAGTCCAGAAGCTATGCGCAGAAAAAGGCATATCGGTGACGAAATTGGCCGAAGAACTGGGCCTGTCATCGTCCACAACGAATGGATGGAAGAACGGTGCAGAACCGCGGCCGGCCACCCTAAAAAAAGTTGCTGATTACTTTGGCGTGACAACCGAATATTTATTGACAGGCGAAGGACCGAAGACTATTGCCACTAATATTCAGAACAGCAATGTAATTCAGAACGTACACGCACCGGTTATGATCAAGAATGGTGTCGAACGTGAACTGTCAGAACAGGAAATTGAACTGCTCCGGATCTTCAAGCAGTTGGATGTTAAAAGGCGCGTCCAGCTTATGTCCTATGCTTACAAGCTGGAAGAAGAATCGAAGTAAAGGAAGGATGGTATTATGTTTTTTAATAAGAAAAAAGGACCTGAACAACCGCAGGGCAGGGCCATGTATTATATAGGTTTACCAGGCTTCAATCAGAATTTTGCATGTGACCTTATAAAAGAAAATGACCTTCTTATCATCCGCCAAGTCAAGCCGCAGGCCCAGGCCAGCATGTCATTATCACAGATCCAGTCCATCGATGTAATTCCTGAAAACGACTTTATGACAAGATATCAGCACACCAACGCACCGGCACCGAAAGATCAGTCAGGCTTTTGGAAAATGTATATGGTCATCAATTACATAGGATCTGATGGCCTGCAGAAGATGATCGCATTCTGGGTGTCCAATTTAGAAATATCGAAGCTGAATAATTTTGTGGCTGCTATTCAAGAAAATAGTCCTGTCCAGAATTACGTCCTTTGATGGATAGCCAGGGGGTGATCCATTGAATGCCGTAATATACGCAAGATACAGCAGCGACAACCAGCGTGAAGAATCGATCGACGCCCAGGTCAGGGCCATAAAAGATTTCGCTGCCAGGGAAGGAATAAACATAATAAGGATATACGCCGATGAAGCGAAGTCGGCCACGACGGACCAGCGGCCGCAGTTCCTGGACATGATGAAGGACGCAGAAACAGGAATGTTTCAGGCCGTGATCGTCCATAAACTGGACCGGTTCAGCAGGGATCGCTTTGACAGTGCATACTATAAGCGCCATTTGAAGAAGTGCGGCGTCCGGTTGATATCGGTCCTTGAAAACCTGGATGACAGTCCCGAATCGATTATCCTGGAAAGTGTCCTGGAAGGCATGGCCGAATATTACAGCAAGAACCTTTCCCGTGAAGTAATGAAGGGCATGAAGGAAACAGCGTACCAGTGCAAGCACACCGGCGGGATCCCTCCGCTGGGTTTCGATGTCGGCCCTGATAAATCATATGTGATCAACGAATGGGAAGCAGAAGCCGTCCGGATGATCTTTGAAATGTTCGCTGATGGGAAAGGGTACAGTGCGATCATTGACGCGCTGAACGCGAAAGGCTATAAGACGAAGGCGGGAAAGTCATTCGGGAAGAATAGTATTCATGATCTGCTATCGAATGAAAAGTATATCGGTGTTTTTGTGTTCAATAAGGTTTATAACAAGATAAACGGGAAGCGGAATGGCCATAAATTGAAGCCCGATGATGAAATTATCCGGATCCCCGGAGGATGTCCGGCCATAGTTTCCCAGGAACTTTGGGAAAGGGTGAAAAAGAGATTGGAAGCCAATAAGCGCGCCAGTGGCGCATATTCTGCGAAAGCCGTGTATATTTTGTCCGGCCGTATCTTTTGCGGCAAGTGTGGCGCTGCCATGACCGGCAAGCGGGCCAGGATGGGCCGGAATAAAACCGTGTACAGTTATTATGAATGCAGCGCCAGGAAGTCGAAACGGACCTGTGATATGAAGCCGATCAATAAGGATTTCGTTGAACAGAAGGTCATCGACGCCCTTTATGATAATTTGTTCTGTGATGAAGTAATCGAATCGGCCACAGATATGATATACAATCACGCAGCTTCCCGGAATACAGAGATCCCGGAAATGATCAAGAAATATGAAAAGCAGCTTCAAACAGTGGAATTTGAGATTTCCAATATAGTGAACGCCATCGCCAAGGGCATGTTCCACGAATCAATGAAAGCGAAGATGGACGAACTGGAAGCGTCAAAGGCCCAGCTTATGATCCGGATCGAAGAAGCGAAGCTGCAGCAGCAGTCACATTCTTTGACCAGGGAACAGATATATGCTTTCCTGGCCAGGTATAGGAACATAAAAGAAATGACACCTGAACAGCAGAAGACTGCCATCCAGGTGTTCGTTGAACGTGTGACTGTATATGAAGATAAGATCGACATGGACATTTTGACGGTACAGGGAAAGGTCCTGGACCTGGTAAAAATAAAAAAACCGCCAGTGATAACACTGACAGTTCTATCGAAAGCAACATGCCGGAAAATGGCCATTCTGGCCTTTCCGGTGACAGTTGCACCTTG
>NZ_BAVR01000040.1 GCF_000521465.1 Acetivibrio straminisolvens JCM 21531 | reverse complement strand
AACGAATTATGAAAAAATACTTGCAAAAAATAAAAATGTATAGTAAAATGTTGAATGTTGTGGCGAGGCATACGATGAAGTGGGAGATTGCTGCGAATTAAGATGCAGGTAACTTCTATGGAGAATGTCCGATTCTAGAAACCGGGCGACAAGTCACTGTACATTTTGCTATGCATATTATTATGCATATGATTTAGATGAGTACAGCCCAGGTAAATATAAAATTATATTCCTGGGCTTTAATATAGTCAAATAGGAAACACCCGGCATAGTGTACAGAAGTCTGCTTGTTGTACGTAATAATAATAAGGAGGATTATGTATGGCAAACAAACAAAAAATCAGAATCAGATTGAAAGCATTTGATCATCAGGTTCTTGACCAATCAGCAGAAAAGATAGTTGAGACAGCCAAGAGGACAGGAGCAAAAGTGTCGGGGCCGGTACCGTTACCTACAGAGAAAGAGATTATAACAATACTTAGAGCTCCGCATAAGTACAAAGATTCTCGCGAGCAGTTTGAAATGAGGACACACAAAAGACTTATCGACATTCTGCTTCCTACACCAAAGACGGTAGACGCACTGATGAGATTGGATTTACCTGCAGGTGTAGATATTGAGATAAAGCTGTAAAAGCTTGGTAGTTATATAAAAAAGGTCATGTTCACATATCATGAAAGCACATTTCATGAAGTGAACCAATAACCATAGGAGGGATAAATAGATGCAAAAATTTATGCTTGGCAAAAAAATAGGCATGACACAGGTTTTTAATGAAGATGGATTGTTAATTCCTGTTACCGTTATAGAAGCAGGTCCAATAACAGTAATCCAGAAGAAGAAACCTGAAACAGACGGATATAATTCAGTAAAAGTTGGATTTGGAGATGTTCAGGAAAAAAGACTGAACAAGCCGCAGAAAGGATTATTTGCCAAATTGGGTATAGCACCCAAAAAGTATGTTAGGGAATTTAGAATTGATGATCCCGACAAATATGAAGTAAAGCAGGAAATCAAAGTTGAAGAAATGTTCCAAGCTGGTGACAGAATAGATGTAACAGGGATTTCAAAAGGTAAAGGCTTTGCTGGTGTAATTAAAAGATTCGGAAATGCAAGAGGTAAAGAAACACACGGTTCCATGTATCATAGAAGAGTAGGTTCTATGGGAGCGAATACAAATCCGGCAAGAGTATTTAAAGGCAAAAAGCTTCCTGGACATATGGGTGTGGATAGAGTAACCGTTCAAAATCTTGATGTCGTTAAAGTAGATGCAGAAAGAAACCTTATGCTTGTAAAAGGAGCAGTGCCGGGAGCTAAAGGCGGATTATTATTGATTAAAGACACCGTTAAGGCCGGCAAATAAAAAGGGTGAAAGGAGGATTTAAAATGCCGAAAGTTGATGTATATGATATAAATGGTAAAGTAGTTGGTGACATAAATTTAAGTGACGATATTTTTGGAATTGAAGTCAACAAAAACGTTATTCATCAGGTTGTGGTGAATCAACTGGCAAACAAAAGACAGGTACCCAGTCAACAAAGACAAAGAGCGAAGTAAGTGGAGGCGGCAGAAAGCTTGGAGACAGAAGGGTACCGGTAGAGCAAGACACGGTAGCATACGTTCGGCACAATGGGTAAAAGGTGGTATAGTTCTTGGACCGAAGCCGAGAAGCTACAGATATACGCTTCCTAAAAAGGTTAGAAGACTTGCATTGAAGTCAGCGTTATCATCAAAGGTTAATGAAAATGAATTGTTTGTACTTGACAGTCTGAACTTCGATAAAATAAAGACTAAACAGATGGCAGATGTATTAAAGAATCTGAAGATTAATGAAACTGCTGTGTTGGTTTTGGCTGAAAAGAACGAAAATGTTGAATTATCTGCAAGAAATATTCCTGGATTGAAGACTTTGTTTGTTAACACAATGAATGTGTATGACATAATGAAGCACAACAAGTTTATAATAACCAAGGATGCTGTAGCAAAGGTTGAGGAGGTGTACGCATAATGAGAGCTGCTGAAGATATAATCAAAAGGCCGTATATTACTGAAAAAAGTAATGCCGAGATTGCAGACGGCAAGTACACCTTTATTGTGGATGTAAAAGCTACAAAAACTGAAATAAGACAAGCAGTTGAAAAGCTATTTCAGGTAAAGGTACTTAAAGTGAATACGGTAAAGTATGATGGAAAGCAAAAGAGAATGGGAGTACATGAAGGCTTTAGACCGGATTGGAAAAAGGCGATTGTAAAGATCGATACAAATCCGAATCCGGTAACATATTTGGCTAAAGGTGGCAAAACAACCACTACAACTAAGAAATATAAAACAAGTATTGAAGAATTTGGTGCTGCACAATAAGAAGATCTTACCAGCAGTAAGATAGATTAAGGAGTGAAAAGAGATGCCAGTTAAGAAGTATAATCCAACATCTCCTGCGACAAGGTTCATGACTGTGTCAACCTTTGAGGAGATAACTAAAAAAGAACCAGAAAAATCATTATTGGCACCCCTTAAGAAAACTGGCGGCAGGAACTCATACGGAAGAATTACAGTTCGCCACCATGGAGGGGGAGCAAAGCAAAAATATAGAATAATTGACTTTAAGAGAGACAAGGACGGAATAAAATCAAAAGTTGCGGCAATAGAATATGACCCGAACAGAACAGCATTCATTGCGCTTCTCCACTATGTTGACGGTGAAAAGAGATATATCCTTGCTCCTCATGGATTGAAAGTCGGAGATATAGTAGAGTCGGGTGAAAATGCCGATATTAAGCCGGGAAATGCATTGGCACTGGAAAATATCCCGGTAGGTACGGAAATCCATAATATAGAGTTAAAGCCGGGAAAAGGCGGACAATTGGTTAGGTCTGCGGGTAATGTTGCACAGCTGATGGCAAAAGAAAATGGATATGCTCAGATAAGATTACCTTCCGGAGAAGTAAGAATGGTGAGCTTGAAGTGTAAAGCTACCATAGGTCAAGTAGGCAACATTGACCACGAAAATATCTCAATAGGTAAAGCCGGAAGAAAGAGATGGATGGGTGTAAGACCTACAGTTCGTGGTGTTGTAATGAACCCAGTTGATCACCCGCACGGTGGTGGTGAAGGTAAATCACCAATCGGTAGACCGAGTCCGGTAACTCCTTGGGGTAAGCCAACATTGGGTTACAAGACAAGAAAGAAGCACAAAGCATCCGACAAGTTTATTGTTAAGAAAAGAAAATAATAGGCAATTGTTCTGTTAGAGGTTTTTAAGCGGTAAATGAAAGGAGGACACGGTTAGAATGAGTAGATCAGTAAAGAAGGGACCATATGTTGACCCGAAGCTTCTTAAGAGAATAGAAGAAATGAACGCTAAAAACGAAAAGAAAGTGTTGAAAACATGGTCCAGAGCTTCTACAATATTTCCTCAAATGGTAGGGCATACAATTGCAGTACATGATGGAAGAAAGCATGTACCGATTTATATATCGGAAGAAATGGTTGGACACAAGTTGGGAGAATTTGCTCCTACGAGAACTTACAGAGGACATGGTTCTCATACAGAAAAATCGTCATCATTGAGGTAAAGTTAAGTTTAGTGAAAGGAGGAGATCCGGTTGGCACAGGATGCAAAATTAAAACAGGATAATCTTGAAGAGAAAGAAAATGCCATAGAAGTAATTAATGCTAAACATAGAAGGTCAAGAAAGCCGGCTTTGCTTACAAAAAGCGAAAGGAAAAAGCTCGGAATTGGAAAAGACCAGGGCAAAGCTATTTTACGATATGCGAGAATATCTTCAAGGAAAGTAAGAATTGTATTGGATCTTATAAAGGGTAAGGATATTGATGAAGCATATGCAATATTGAAATATACTCCGAAGGCTTCATCAGAAATATTGTATAAACTTTTAAAATCAGCTGAGGCAAATGCAACTAACAATAATGGATTAAATAGAGACAATCTTTATGTTGCTGAGGCTTTTGCAAATCAGGACCTACTTTAAAGAGAATAATGCCTAGAGCTAAAGGTAGTGCCGATAGAATTAGGAAAAGAACCAGTCACATTACTTTGGTAGTTAAGGAAAGAAGTTAATAGAAAAGGAGGGTGGATAATGGGCCAGAAAGTTAATCCCCATGGACTGAGAATAGGAATTATAAAAGACTGGGATACAAAATGGTATGCCAATGACAAGAATTTCAGCGAATTCTTGGTAGAAGATTTTAAAATAAGGAAGTTCATTAAGAATAAACTTTATTCAGCAGGTATTTCAAGAATAGAAATAGAGAGAGCTGCAAACAAGGTAAAGATTAATGTAAATGCTGCAAAACCCGGATTGATAATAGGTAAGGGTGGAGCTGGTATAGAGGAATTGAGAAAGCAGCTTGAAAAAATGACTCAAAAGAATATATTGATAAATATAACAGAAATAAAAGTTCCGGAATTGGATTCACAGATTGTTGCAGAAAATATTGCTTCTCAGCTTGAAAAGAGAATATCCTTCAGAAGAGCAATGAAACAGGCAATGTCAAGAGCTATGAGACTCGGAGCTAAGGGAATAAAGACAGCCGTATCCGGACGTATTGGTGGTGCTGAAATAGCTAGAACTGAGCATTATCATGAAGGAACAATTCCTCTCCAAACATTAAGAGCTGACGTTGACTATGGCTTTGCTGAAGCCAATACAACTTATGGTAAATTAGGTGTTAAAGTTTGGATATATAAAGGAGAAGTTCTTCCGGCTGTTAAGAAGGATAAAAAGCAGGAAGGAGGAGATAAGTAATGTTAATGCCTAAAAGGGTGAAGCGTAGAAAGGTTCAGAGAGGAAGAATGAAAGGAGTAGCAACCAGAGGAAACAAGGTTGTTCACGGCGATTTCGGTCTTCAGGCTCTTGAGCCGGCTTGGATTACAAGCAATCAGATAGAGGCAGCGAGAATAGCGATGACTCGTTTTATAAAAAGAGGCGGTAAGGTTTGGATAAAGATATTCCCAGACAAACCTGTAACTGCGAAGCCTGCTGAAACCCGTATGGGAAGCGGTAAAGGTTCTCCTGAGTATTGGGTAGCTGTTGTAAAACCAGGAAGAGTAATGTTTGAAATTGCCGGGGTGTCGGAAGAAGTTGCAAGGGAAGCTCTAAGGCTTGCTATGCATAAACTTCCCATTAAGTGTAAATTCGTGACACGTGAAGATGAAATGGGTGGTGAAGCTAATGAAAGCTAAAGATATAAGAAAAAAATCTCAAGAAGAATTGCAAAAGGAACTCGTGGAGTTGAAGTCAGAGCTTTTTAAGCTTAGGTTTCAGCACGCTACCAATCAGCTCGAAAATCCTATGAAGTTAAAGGATGTTAAGCGATCCATTGCTCGTATAAAGACTATATTAAAGGAAAGAGAACTTAAGGGAATACAGGTTTGATATCCCTTGAAAGGAGGTAGTTTTAGTTGGCTGAGAGAGGATTAAGAAAAGTCAAAGTTGGTAAAGTTACCAGCGATAAGATGGATAAAACAATAGTTGTATCTATAGAAAGCTCTGAAAAACACCCGTTGTATAAAAAGTTCGTTAAGAGAACTTACAAACTAAAAGCTCATGATGAGAAAAATGAGTGTAAAATTGGCGATATAGTAAAAGTTATGGAAACACGGCCACTTAGCAGGGATAAAAGGTGGAGAGTCGTTGAAATTGTTGAAAGAGCCCGTTAATGATATCTGAAAGGAGGTTCTATTATGATTCAGGTACAAACAACACTTAAGGTTGCCGACAATACCGGTGCAAAGAAGCTTATGTGCATAAAGGTTCTTGGTGGTTCCAAGAGAAAGTATGCAAACATTGGTGACGTTATAGTAGCTTCTGTTAAAGATGCAACACCCGGTGGCGTTGTTAAAAAAGGTGATGTTGTAAGATGTGTAATTGTCCGCTCCAAAAGAGGAGTTAGAAGACCGGACGGTTCTTATATAAAGTTTGATGAAAACGCAGCAGTCCTTATCAAAGAAGACAAAAACCCAAGAGGAACTCGTATATTTGGACCTGTTGCAAGAGAATTAAGGGATAAGGAATATATGAAGATATTGTCCCTCGCACCAGAAGTTCTATAAGGGAGGAGGCGGCTTAAATTGAATAACAAGGTTCATGTAAAAAGAGGAGATACAGTTGTACTTCTAACCGGAAAAAAAGAAGGAAAAAAAGGTAAAGTTTTAGAAGTTAATACTAAGGACGGAACAGTTATTGTTGAAGGAATGAATATTGTAAAGAAGCATCAAAAGGCAAGATCCCAATATCAACAAAGCGGTATAATCGAGAAGGAAGCGCCTATACATGCTTCAAACGTTATGCTGGTTTGTCCTAAATGCGGAAAGCCAACAAGGGTTAGAAGACGTGTTCTGGAAAATGGAGAAAAGAACAGAGAGTGCAAGAAGTGCAACGCTACAATAGATGTTATAAAGGAAGCAAAGAAATAACGGAGCAACGCTAGGAAAGGAGGTAAATATCGATGCCAAGATTGAAAGACAAATATTTAAATGAAGTAGTGCCTGCGTTACAGGCTAAGTTTAAATATAAAAGTCCAATGCAAGTGCCAAAACTCGAAAAGATTGTTTTGAACATGGGTGTTGGAGACGTAAAAGATAATGCAAAAGCTTTAGATTCGGCAGTTAATGATATGGCACTGATAAGCGGTCAAAAGCCCGTAGTAACTAAGGCAAAAAAATCAGTTGCCGCATTTAAGATTAGACAAGGAATGAACATAGGTTGTAAAGTGACATTGAGAGGAAATAAGATGTATGAGTTTGCTGACAAGCTCATAAACATTTCTCTACCAAGAGTAAGGGACTTCAGAGGCGTACCTGTAAACTCCTTTGACGGAAGAGGAAACTATTCCATGGGTGTGAAAGAACAGCTTATTTTCCCTGAAATTGATTATGACAAAATCGATAAGATAAGAGGGATGGATATAACGTTTGTTACAACGGCAAAAACCGATGAAGAGGCCAAAGAACTCCTCAAATTGCTGGGAATGCCGTTTAGCCAAAGCTAAAGGAGGGATTTTTCCGTGGCAAAGAAAGCTATGATTATAAAACAGCAAAGAACACCCAAGTATAAGACAAGAGCATACAACAGATGCAAACTTTGTGGAAGGCCACATGCCTATATGAGAAAGTTCGGAATTTGTCGTTTATGCTTCAGAGAATTGGCTTATAAAGGTCAAATACCCGGTGTTCGTAAAGCAAGTTGGTAGTTATCTTGTGAAAGGAGGTTAAACATATGCAGGTAACGGACGTAATCGCAGATATGTTGACCAGAATAAGAAATGCTAGTTCTGCAAAACATGAAACTGTTGATATACCTGCTTCCAACATTAAAAGATCAATAGCAAACATTTTGCTGGAAGAAGGTTATATAAAAGGCATAGAAGAGATCAATGACGGTAAGCAGGGAGTTATAAGAATAAAGTTAAAATATACAAATAACAAACAGAATGTTATTTCAGGAATAAAGAGAATCAGCAAACCAGGACTTAGGGTATACGCCGGAAAGAGTGAAATACCTAAAGTTCTTGGGGGTCTTGGAATTGCTATAATTTCTACGTCAAAGGGAATTATGACAGATAAGAAAGCAAGAGCAGAAGGCGTTGGCGGAGAAGTTTTAGCGTTCGTATGGTAATAAAAAAGTTTCTGAAAAGAGTTTAAGAATAAAAGGTCTTAGACTCACAATGTTAAGAACTGGAGGTGCCGAAATGTCGAGAATAGGTAGATTGCCGGTAGCAGTTCCAAAGGGTGTTGATATTAAGATTGCAGACAACAATACTTTGACTGTTAAAGGGCAAAAAGGAACTTTGACAAAACAGTTCCACAAAGAGATGATTATTAAAGTTGAAGGAGATAAAATCTTAGTTCAAAGGCCTTCTGACGAAAAGAAGCACAAAGCTTTACACGGTTTAACCAGAACTCTTATAAACAATATGGTTATAGGTGTTACTCAAGGATATGAAAAAGCTTTGGAAATAAACGGTGTGGGTTACAGAGCACAAAAGCAAGGTAAAAAGCTGGTTTTGACTCTTGGATATTCCCATCCCGTTGAAATGGAGGAGCCTCAGGGTATAACTGTTGAAGTGCCTGCTCCTAACAAAATAGTTGTAAAGGGTATTGACAAGCAGGCAGTCGGCGAATTTGCTGCCAAGATCAGAAGCAAGAGAGAACCTGAGGTTTATAAAGGAAAAGGAATTAAGTACGAAAATGAAGTAATGAGACGCAAAGAAGGTAAAGCAGGCGGCAAAGGTAAGAAATAGGAGGGAGTGAAATAAATGATAAAAAAACCCGGATCAAATGTTGCCAGAGTAAGAAAGCATGCGAGAGTTAGAAAAAAGGTTTTTGGTACATCAGAACGTCCACGCTTAAATGTATATAGAAGTTTGACAAATATCTATGCTCAGGTGATTGATGATACAGTTGGTAGAACTCTTGTTTCTGCTTCGTCGCTTGACAAAGACATAAAAAGCAAGCTAGGCTACTGTGGAAACAAAGAAGCTGCCAAGGAAGTAGGTAAATTGGTTGCGAAGAGAGCATTAGCCAGCGGAATTAAGCGTGTCGTATTTGACAGAGGCGGATATATATATCACGGTCGAGTCAAGGAACTTGCCGAAGGTGCAAGGGAAGCAGGACTAGAGTTTTAATAGAAGGAGGGAGAAAAATTTGCAACGCATAGATGCCAGTGTATTAGATCTTAAAGAGAGAGTAGTAAACATCGGGCGTGTAACCAAGGTTGTTAAGGGTGGTAGGAATTTCCGTTTTAGTGCCCTTGTTGTTGTTGGAGATGAAAATGGCCATGTTGGCAGCGGTATGGGTAAGGCTGCAGAAATACCCGATGCAATAAGAAAAGGTATTGAAGATGCCAAGAAGAATCTTATAAAAGTTCCAATAGTTGATACAACAATTCCTCACGAAGTAATTGGGGAATTTGGTGCAGGAAAAGTACTTCTTAAACCGGCTGGAGCCGGTACTGGAGTTATAGCTGGAGGTCCTGTTAGAGCGGTACTGGAATTGGCAGGTATTAAAGACATCAGGACAAAGTCCTTAGGCTCAAACAATCCGATAAATATGGTTAATGCAACTATAGAAGGTCTCTCTCAGCTAAAGACAGCAGAAGAAGTGGCTAAGCTTCGTAATAAAACTGTAGAAGAAGTATTAGGTTAGGAGGGAACTCTAGTGGCAAAGCTTAAAATAACTTTGGTCAAGAGTACCAATAAATTAAAAGAAGCACAGGCAGCAACGGTTAAAGCTTTGGGATTGAAAAAAATCGGCTCCTGTGTTGAACAGCAGGATAATCCACAGATCAGAGGTATGATTAAGAAAGTTGAACATGTTTTATCAGTAGAAGAAATATAAAGGAGGTGTAATCCATGAAGTTGTTTGAATTACAACCTGCTCCAGGCTCAAAGAAACTGCCGAAAAGAAAAGGTAGAGGACACGGAACCGGTAACGGTAAAACAGCAGGAAGAGGACACAAAGGTCAGAATGCACGTGCCGGAGGCGGTGTAAGACCCGGTTTTGAAGGTGGACAAATGCCTCTCTACAGAAGAGTTCCAAAGAGAGGATTCAATAATATATTTGCAAAAGTATATACAGAAGTTAACGTGTCTGCTTTAAACGTGTTTGATAATGGTACAGTAGTAACGCAAGAGCTCTTGAAAGAAAAGGGCATTATTAAGAAAATTAATGATGGAGTGGCAATCTTAGGTAATGGCGAGCTAACAAAAAAGCTTACTGTAAAAGCGGCAAGATTTACTAAGACGGCTTCAGAAAAAATTGAGGCTGCAGGAGGAAAGGTCGAGGTGATATAATATGGGGTTGTTTACAACTATGAGAAACGCCTGGAAGATAGCTGACTTAAGAAGAAAGATGTTCTTCACATTACTGATGATAGTTATATTCAGGCTTGGCTCCTTTATACCGGTTCCAGGCTTGAATCCTGATGTATTAAAAAGTATGATAGGTCAAGGAACAATCTTCGGTTTTGTTAATATATTGTCCGGTGGAGCGTTTGAGAAAGCAACAATCTTTGCCATGAGTATTTCACCTTATATTAACGCTTCGATCATTATACAGCTTTTAACAGTAGCAATCCCTAAACTAGAGGCTCTTGCCAAAGAAGGAGAAGAAGGTAGAAAAATTATTGCACAGTATACAAGATATGGAGCAGTCATTCTCGGATTCCTCCAAGCAACAGCATTTTACTTCGGATTGGACCAGGCCGTTAATGAAAGAAATGTATTGTCATTCATAACCATAACTCTTTCATTTACAGCAGGTACAGCATTCCTGATGTGGCTTGGTGAACAAATCACAGAGTATGGCATAGGAAACGGAATTTCCTTGCTCATCTTTGCAGGTATTGTATCAAGAGGACCTGAAGGAATACTTTATCTATACAATGAGTACAAATTAGAAAAATTGGGTAAAGGTGTCCTCGGAATTTTTGGAGTATTAGGTGTATTGATTTTATTTGTAGCCATTATTGCTGCAGTAGTATGGGTTACTGAGGCTGAAAGGCGCATACCCGTACAATATGCAAAAAGGGTTGTAGGCAGAAAGATGTATGGAGGACAGAGCACACATATTCCTATTAAAGTAAATATGGCCGGTGTTTTGCCTATTATATTTGCCACATCCTTTGTTGCATTGCCTGCGACAATAGTAGGATTTTTCTTCCCGAATTCGACTCATCCGGTGGCTCTGTACTTTAGAGGGTTCCAGAGCAGGATTGAAATATCCATTTTGTCCGGTATTCTAATTATGTTCTTTACGTTTTTCTACACATTTATTCAGTTCAACCCGATTGAACTTGCAAACAACCTTAAGAAAAACGGAGGTTTCATACCTGGAATAAGACCGGGAAAACCGACATCTGACTATATTTACAAAGTAATTAGCAGAATAACATGGTTCTCAGCTTTGTTCCTCGCTCTGATTCAGATATTGCCTTCAATATTGCAGGCAATAACAAAAATCAGCGGAATCTGGTTTGCAGGAACCAGCGTACTTATCCTTGTCGGTGTTGCCCTCGAAACAGTTAAACAGATTGAGTCACAAATGATAATGAGACACTACAAAGGATTTTTGGAATAATGCATGACTAATTAGAATAAGCTTACAATCGGCAATTTTGATAGCAGGTGGGGGAGGATGAATTATGAGACTTGTTCTGCTTGGAGCACCTGGCGCAGGAAAAGGAACGCAGGCAGTTGTTATATCACAAAAATATAATGTGCCTCATATATCCACGGGGGACATGTTCCGTTCAAATATAAAAACGGTACGGAACTTGGTAAGAAAGCCAAGGAATATATTGATAAAGGATTACTGGTGCCGGACGAATTGACGATAGACATCGTTAAAGACAGACTAGCCCAGTCGGACTGTAAGGACGGCTTTATACTCGACGGTTTCCCCAGAACAATATATCAGGCAGAGAAACTCGACGAAATTCTGAAAGACCTGGCTATAGAGTTGGACTATGCTCTAAACATATATGTTCCTGATGAAGAGATAATCAAAAGGATGTCAGGACGAAGGGTCTGCTCAAAATGCGGCATGAGCTATCATATACTGTATAATCAGCCAAAAGAGAAAGACCTTTGTGACAGTTGCAATAGTGCATTGGTTCAAAGAGATGATGATAAAGAGGAAACAGTCATCCAAAGGCTGAACACTTATCACAAGCAAACGGAGCCTCTGATTGAATATTATGAAAAGAAGGCAAAACTTTTGACCGTACATGGTCAAGAAAGTGTTGATGACACAACAAAAGAGGTTTTGAATGCTTTGAGTGGAGCTAAAGTATGATATCAATAAAGACTAAAAAAGAAATTGAGTTAATGAAAAAAGCTGGCGAAATAGTAGCATTAGCCTAAAAAATGTTGAAGAAGCCGTTAAACCCGGTGTTTCTACAATAGAACTTGACAGGATTGCGGAGGAAACTATCAGAAAGTACGGAGCGATACCATCCTTCAAGGGCTATAAGGCGGCTTTCAAGAATGTCCAAGACTTTCCTGGAAGTATATGTGCTTCAGTAAATGATGAAGTGGTTCACGGAATACCGGGTTTAAGGGTGCTAAAAGATGGCGATATTATTAGTGTTGATATTGGTGCTTATATACACGGCTTTCATGGTGATGCTGCCAGGACCTTTGCTGTGGGACAGATTTCAAGTGAAGCCCAAAGGCTGATTGATGTTACGAAAGAAAGTTTCTTCAAGGGATTGGAGAAAGCAGTAAAGGGTAATAGAATAATCGATATTTCCGGCGCTGTGGAAGATTATGTAGTAGCAAACGGTTTTTCTGTTGTTCGGGATTTTGTTGGCCACGGCATAGGAAAAGAGATGCATGAAGAGCCTCAGATACCAAACTATAGATGCAGCGGACAAAGAAGCAGGCTGGAAGTTGGTATGACGCTGGCTATAGAACCTATGGTGAACCAGGGAACTCATGTGGTTAAGATACTCAAGAACGGATGGACAGTCGTAACAGCAGACGGTAAGCTTTCAGCCCATTATGAGAACACGATAGCGATAACGGAAAACGAACCCATAATTTTAACAATGCCGAGTTAGGGTATGATAATGAACAGAGGTGAGTTGATGATAGTTAGCGTGGGGCAGGTAGTTTACTCGAAAGCCGGACGGGATGCAGGACGGAAACTTGTTGTTATCGGTATAGTAGATGACAAAAATGTACTGGTGGCAGATGGTGACTTAAGAAGAGTTGAAAAACCAAAGACTAAGAAAATAAAGCACCTTAGAATTACCGAAAAAGTTATACTACCTTTAAGTGATAAATTAAAAAACGGAAGTAGAGTTTCGAATTCGGAAATTCGAAAAGCATTAGCCGAAACTGGAGATGCGGAAGATGATTTTAATTGAAATTAAGGGTTTGGTATCAGTAGTAAGGAGGAGTTGAATTGTCTAAGGAAGATGTAATTGAAGTAGAAGGTAAGGTTGTTGAGGCATTGCCAAATGCGATGTTTGAAGTGGAATTAGATAACGGACATAAAATACTGGCCCACATATCCGGTAAACTCAGGATGAATTTTATTAGGATTTTACCAGGGGATAAGGTTACAGTTGAGCTATCTCCTTATGATCTGACCCGGGGTAGGATAACATGGAGGGCTAAGTAATTTAAGGAGGGAAAGTGAAATGAAAGTAAAACCATCTGTAAAGGTTATTTGCGAAAAATGCAAGATAATCAGAAGAAAAGGAAGAGTAATGGTAATTTGCCAGAATCCAAAACATAAACAAAGACAGGGCTAAAAATTTTCCGGATGACAGTTGACAATGGACAGTACTTTGCCTATTATTAAATAGTTACAGTTGTTTTTTATAAAATAATGGGATTGGATTACGTTGAAGCTTTAAAATATATCGACAATGTAATTCCAAAAACATTGAATAGAATGGCAACTGTCTTTTGTCAACTGTCATCTGATGAAGTCTTGCGGTAAAAATAACATACAGGGCGCGGCTGTATGATTGTAGATATAATTGTTGTATCTGCAATCATAACCTGGATTGTTTATTTTATATATAAAAAAATTTGTCAAGAATTTATAGTAATATGTTGGAGGTGTAAAAAAAGATGGCACGTATTGCCGGAGTCGACTTGCTAGAGAGAAAAGGGTAGAAATCGGGTTAACCTACATCTATGGAATTGGCAGAACTTTGTCAAATGAGATTTTACGAAAAACTGGTATAAATCCCGACACTAGAGTCAGAGATCTGACAGACGATGAAATTAGCAAACTTAGGGAAACAATAGATAAGGAATACAAGGTTGAAGGAGATTTGAGAAGAGAAATTGCCCTCAACATTAAAAGATTGATGGAAATTGGATGCTACAGAGGTAGAAGACATAGAATGGGTCTTCCGGTTCGCGGACAAAGAACCAAGACAAATGCGAGGACAAGAAAAGGTCCGAAGAGAACTGTTGGAGCTCAGAGAAAGAAATAGTAAAAGGAGGTATGGGATCAAATGGCTAGTAAAGCAACTAGTGGCAAGAGGACTGCTAGAAAAAGAAGAGAGCGTAAAAATATTGAACGTGGAGCGGCGCATATACGTTCAACATTTAATAATACAATAGTCACATTAACTGACGTTTCAGGAAATGCCATTTCCTGGTCAAGTGCTGGAAGTTTAGGCTTCAGAGGTTCAAGAAAGAGCACACCTTTTGCAGCTCAGATGGCGGCAGAAGCTGCAGCAAAAGCAGCGATGGAGCATGGACTTAAAACTGTTGAAGTTTATGTTAAGGGTCCGGGTTCAGGAAGAGAAGCTGCAATCAGAGCGCTGCAGGCTGCAGGACTTGAAGTCAGCCTAATTAAAGATGTGACTCCTATTCCTCACAATGCTGCAGGCCACCTAAGAGAAGAAGAGTATAATTGACGTGAACGGTTATAAAGTTTTAATATTTTGTTGGAGGTGTAAAATTAGATGGCAAGATATACCGACGCATCTTGCAGACTCTGCCGCAGGGAGGGTGAAAAACTCTACCTCAAGGGTGAAAGATGCACTACAAATAAATGCTCGGTTGCCAGGAGAGGATATGCTCCCGGACAGCATGGCCAAAACAAAAAGAAATTGTCAGAATATGGTCTTCAGCTTCGTGAAAAGCAAAAGGCCAAAAGATATTATGGAGTTCTTGAAAGCCAGTTCAGAAAGTATTTTGATATGGCTGTTAAAAAGAAAGGAATCACAGGTGAAAACCTTCTTCAAATTCTCGAGCTGAGACTGGATAATGTTGTTTACAGAATGGGTCTTGCAGTTTCAAGGCCAGAAGCAAGACAGTTGGTAAGACATGGTCACTTTAGCGTTAATGGAAAAAGGGTAAATATTCCATCTTATCTTGTTAAGCTTGGAGATGTAATAGCAGTAAATGAAAAGAGCAAAAGCTCAGAAAAGATGAAGGACAATAAAGAGCATGCAGCTGGAAAACCGACTCCGCAGTGGCTGGAATATGATGCTGAAGAGATGTCGGCAAAGATAGTAGCTTTACCGTCAAGAGAAGATATTGATCTGCCACTGAAGGAAAGCCTCATAGTAGAGTTGTACTCCAAGTAATAAAGAGGTTTAAATATATATTTCTGGTTCAGCAACTGAGGATTGTAACAATAGAGATGAAGGTTTAATTATGGTTAAATTGAGAGATAAAGAACTTTGAATCAGTTGCCCTCAAAAAATATAATAGTTCAAAGGAGGGTTTTTGATGATAGAAATTGAAAAGCCGAAGATAGAATGTATAATATCTAGTGAAGACAACAGATATGGAAAATTTGTAGTAGAACCATTGGAGAGAGGATATGGTATCACTCTTGGTAATTCACTAAGAAGGATATTGCTTTCATCTTTGCCCGGTGTAGCTGTAACCTCAATCAAGATAGATGGCGTACTGCACGAGTTTTCAACAATACCTGGTGTAGTTGAGGATGTAACCGAAATAATCCTTAATATCAAAGAGCTATCGTTAAATCTTCACGGAGACGGACCAAAGGTTATATATATTGATGCTGAGGGAGAAGGAGAAGTAAAGGCATCAGATATTAAAGCAGATTCTGATGTTGAAATTCTTAACCCGGATCACAAGATTGCAACATTGAGCGGTGAACACAGACTTTATATGGAGATGACCATCGATAAAGGCAGAGGATATGTATCTGCCGACAAGAATAAGCATCCCGGTCAGCCCATAGGAGTTATACCTGTTGATTCGATTTTTACGCCGGTAAGCAAGGTTAACTATACGGTGGAGAACACACGTGTCGGTCAGGTTACTGACTATGACAAGCTGACTTTGGAAGTTTGGACCAATGGAAGTATAAAACCGGATGAAGCAATTAGTCTGGGTGCAAAAATACTGAGTGAACATCTCAACCTGTTTATCGACCTGTCTGATAATGCTAAGAATGCTGAGATAATGGTTGAAAAGGAAGAGACCAAGAAGGAAAAAGTTCTTGAAATGACCATTGAAGAGCTTGACCTGTCCGTAAGGTCTTACAACTGCTTGAAGAGAGCCGGTATAAATACCGTTGAAGATCTTACAAACAGAACTGAGGAAGATATGATGAAGGTTAGAAATCTTGGAAGAAAGTCGCTTGAAGAAGTCCTGAACAAGCTAAAAGCTTTGGGATTGTCATTAGCACCAAGTGAAGACTAACCGTTAAAAGATTAAATTATGAGTATGTGTATGATTTAGTAACCTTATGTTACAATCATAGCAGACTTAAGCAAAGGAGGTATAAGAATGCCAGCACAGAGGAAACTCGGACGTCCTACTGACCAGAGAAAGGCAATTTTAAAGGGTCTTGTTACGTCCTTATTCCAAAACGGAAAAATCGAAACGACTGAAGCGAGAGCCAAGGAAGTTAAGAATATAGCAGAAAAGCTTATTGCAATAGCTGTAAAGGAATGTGACAACTTTACATCCAAGCAGGTAAAGGTTAGTGCTGCCAAAGTAGATTCGAAGGGTAACAAGATTACCAATACAAAGAAATCAAAAAACGGTAATGAGTATCTGGTTGTAGAAAGAGAAGTTAAGACTGACATGCAGAGAGTAGACAATCCTTCAAGACTTCATGCAAGAAGAAAAGTAATGAGCTGGTTATACAGAGTAAAAGACAGCGAAGGAAATACAATCAATCTTGCAAACAAGTTATTTGATGAGATTGCGCCCAAGTATAAGGACGTAAACGGTGGATATACAAGAATCTACAAAATCGGTCCAAGAAAAGGCGATGCTGCAGAGATGGTAATTCTGCAATTAGTTTAATATTACAAGAAGCTGTATACTTACGGGGATTGGGTGTTATAAAAATTCACCTTAATCCCTGTTTTATTAGGAGAGAAAAAATGAAGGATATAATAGTAAAAGCCAGTAATGTAGAATATACATACAACAAAAGAAATAATGACAACACTTTTAAAACTCCTGTATTAAGAAAAGTAAATGCAAAGATACATGAGGGAGAATTTGTGGTTGTTATTGGCCGAAACGGCTCTGGAAAATCAACCTTTGCAAGGCTTCTCAACGCTATTTTGGTTCCTACCCAAGGTGTACTTTACATTAAGGGAAAAAAGACCTCGGCCGAAGAAAACTTATGGGAAATAAGACAGACGGTAGGTATGGTATTTCAAAATCCGGATAATCAGATAGTTGCAACATCGGTTGAAGAGGATGTGGCTTTTGGCCCGGAGAACTTGGCATACCTTCGGAGGAGATTGTGAAAAGAGTTAGTGAAGCACTAAAAAATGTGGGCATGGAAGAGCAAAAAAAAGCATCGCCCCACCATTTGTCGGGAGGTCAAAAGCAAAGAGTTGCAATAGCAGGTATTTTAGCCATGAAGCCAAAATGCATTGTCCTTGATGAGGCAACTTCTATGCTTGACCCGATTGGAAGAAAAGAGGTACTAAAGGTTCTTAAAGAGTTGAATCAAAAGGAGAATATAACAATCATTCATATTACCCATTACATGGAGGAGGCAGTATTGGCCAAAAGGTTCTGGTGATTGATAATGGGGAAATAGTAATGGATGGAAAGCCCAATGAAATATTTTCAAGAGTCGAGGAGATGAAAGCCTTGGGGCTTGATGTACCTCAGGTTGCGGAATTATGCCATGAGCTTAAGAAAAACGGTTATAATGTGCCGGATAATATACTTACTGTGGAAGAAGCAGTCCAATGGCTTGCTGGGAAGATTGCCAAAGCCTGATATTTGAGTGCTGCAAGGACAGATTTTTACCCAAAAATCAGGAGCTATTCTTTTGTGCTTTTTATTATCCAATACCCGGCTTTTTTATTAATAACCTCACAATTTCCATAAACCGACTTAAGAAAATCAATGGCAGAATTTGCCCCCTGCTTTTTTTGAATTACAAGATAAATTGAACCGCCCGGATTTAAAAAGTTAATGCTGTTTTCAAAAATAGGGTAGATTACTTTCTTTCCGGTCCGTATTGGGGGATTGCTCACTATTGCATCAAACTTGCCCGAAACATTGGAAAAACCGTCGCTTGTTAAGGCGTTGGCATTGGCAATTCCGTTTAAACGAATGTTTTGTGATGCCAGACCAACAGCCCGTTCATTGATGTCAATCATGGTCACGTAGGAAGAAGGATTTAACAGGGCAAGGGAGATACCTATGACGCCGTAGCCACATCCTATATCAAGAATATTTCCGTTTATCGGAGGAATGGACCGAATCAACAAATCACTTCCGAAATCAACCTTTCTTTTGGAAAAAACTCCGGCATCGGTATTGAGCTTTATAACAAGGTCTTTTACGTTATAATCGATTGTGCTTATATCATGGGGAGTATCGGGATTTTGAGTGTAATAATGATTCATATAAAGCCACCTTTCAAATGCATATATATTTTATCTTTGGTTTCCACAGTCACAATTATACCATAGAAGAAGAAAAGGGGATTCATCAATATTATTTATTTTCATTAAAAACTCTACTTGAAGTTATAAGTTAAAAAGTGTATAAATATAACAAGGCGATAAATGTCCCAACTTATGTAATAAAATTTTTGCGTAAAAGAAAAACTTTATTTAAGCTTAAGTGATGAAAAGATTAATCAATATATTAATTTTTAAACCACACTGGGGAGGAAAAATGTCCATAAAAGTAACTGGCCTTACATATGTTTATATGAAAGGGACTCCATTTGAAAAGATAGCACTGGATAATATAGATTTGAGCATAGAAACAGGTGAATTTGTAGGTATAATCGGTCATACGGGCTCGGGCAAATCTACACTCGTCCAGCATTTTAACGGGCTTTTAAAACCTACTTCCGGCAGTGTATATATAAATGGAGAAAAATTGGAAGGTAAAAGAGCTAGAGAGCTGAAAAGACAGGTGGGGATTGTTTTTCAATATCCCGAGCATCAATTGTTTGAGGAGACGGTGTACAAAGATATAGCTTTCGGCCTTATAAAACGAGGCGAAGAGGAAAATGAAATAGATAAAAAGGTCAGAAAAACAGTCCGGATGGTGGGGCTTTCTGAAGACATATTAGACAAGTCGCCTTTTGAATTATCCGGGGGACAGAAACGACGGGTGGCTATGGCCGGAATATTGGTACTGGAGCCATCCATACTTGTTTTGGATGAGCCTGCTGCGGGCCTAGACCCAAGAGGGCGGGACGAAATATTTGAGTTGATTTCAAACCTGCACAAAAGCAATAAAATGACGGTGGTATTGGTATCTCACAGCATGGAGGACGTGGCAAAGTACGTTGAGAGAGTAGTAGTCATGAATAAGGGGAGAATAGAAATGTGCGGTCCGGTACGGAGTGTTTTTAATAAGATTGACGAACTGGAGAGAATAGGACTTGCTGCTCCCCAGATTACTTATCTGATGAAAAGATTAAAAGAGAAAATTCCCGAAATAAATGATAATATTCTGACTGTTGGCGAAGCAAAAGCAGAATTGGAAAAATACATAAGAAAGGCGTAATAGGACTTATGATTAAAGATATAACACTAGGACAGTATTTTCCCGGGGATTCATTGATACACAGAGCGGACCCTAGGGTAAAAATTATCCTGACACTAGTGATAATGACAAATATTTTTCTTATAGATTCATATCTAGCCTTTGCTGTATTTGCAGGCTTTATTGCCATGGCTGTTTTTATTGGCAAAATACCTTTTGCATACACATTAAAAGGCTTAAAGCCAATTATGCCTATAATTGTTTTTACGGCGCTTGTTAATATTTTTACCAATCCGGGCATTTTACTTGCAGGATACGGGCCGGTCCGCATCACCTATGAAGGAATTGATACAGCGGCCAAAATGAGCTTAAGACTTGTGCTTTTGATTATGAGCTCATCCATTATGACCCTGACAACAACCCCCATATCTCTTACAGATGGCCTGGAAAGGATTCTAAGCCCGTTAAAACATCTGAAAGTGCCGGTGCATGAATTTTCTATGATGATGACTGTTGCATTGAGATTTATACCAACATTGCTTGAAGAGACGGATAAAATAATGAAAGCACAGGCCTCTCGGGGAGCTGACTTTGAGACAGGCAATATGTTCGAAAGGGCAAAAAGCTTTATACCTGTATTGATTCCCTTGTTTGTAAGCGCATTCAGAAGGGCCGATGACCTTGCATTGGCAATGGAGCACGCTGCTATAGAGGTGGAGAGGGAAGAACAAGGATGAAGCAGATGAAGCTGTCGAAGGTTGATTTTAGAATAGTAGTATCTTTTTTGCTTTTTGAATTTGCTCTGATATATGTACAATATTTCAAATTGCATATATAAAATAAACTTCATTCTAGACCTGTACTGTATGATTCATATCATGAAGAGGCGGCTATCGGTAAAAAAATTGCGGCAATGATGCAAATATAGCAAAATGGTATGGTAAAGTGTAAAAGAGTACGTAATGCAAAATTATCGTTCAAGCGCTTAAAAAACTCTATACCGGTAGGGTTAAAAAATAAAAGAAGGAGGGAGTATGATTTAGTTATAGGTTATATCATACAAGTTTATTATGAATATTGAATATAAAAACATAAAAGATTTTGAAGAAGAACAGTTAAGAGATTTGTTTTTATCAGTAGAATGGGATTCGGGGAACTACCCTGATAAACTTAAAATTGCAATGAAAAATTCATCTTCAGTATATTCTGCTTGGGATGGAGATAAGTTGGTAGGATTGGTAAATTGCTTGTCTGACGGCATAATGACAGCATATATACACTTTTTGTTGGTACATCCTGATTATCAAAGCAAAGGAATCGGCAAGAAACTTATGTCATTGATGCTGGATGAATACAAAGACTATTTAAGAAAAGTCTTAATAGCATATCCAAAAGCACTGGAGTTTTATAAAAGATGCGGTTTTAATTCAGCAGATGCGTCGATACCGATGTTTATCACAACCTTAAAAACTTAATGATGGATTATTAATGCATTTCATATTCAAAAATACGGAAGAATGAATAGTTTTATATCGAATAATAATATATTTTTGAGTTGCACAAGTACTTTTACAAGTGCAAAAAATTAGTATATAATATACATTGAACGTTGAAACAATGCAGTTGGTCAAATTTAATAAGGTTTAGTAATTACAGCAGGTAATGGTCTGTTATTTGCTTACAAGTATATTGTATTAGGAGGAATAAAATGTATTACATAGGAATTGATCTTGGCGGAACGAATATCGCCATAGGCTTGGTAAATGAAGAGGGAAAAATACTTCATAAAGACAGTGTCCCTACATTGAGGGAAAGACCGTATCAGGAGATAATCAAAGACATGGCAATGCTCACCCAAAAGGTAATTAAGGATGCGGGTGTCAGCATTGAGCAGGTTAAAAATATTGGGGTTGGAAGTCCCGGAACACCGAACTGCAAAGATGGAATTCTTGTCTACAATAACAACTTGAATTTTAGAAATGTCCCCATAAGGTCAGAAGTGCAAAAATATATTGATTTGCCCGTATATCTTGACAATGACGCAAACTGTGCGGCACTTGCCGAAAGTGTGGCCGGTGCGGCAAAGGGAGCAAAAATATCCGTAACCATTACTTTGGGTACTGGAATTGGCGGAGGAGTAGTTATAGACGGTAAGATATACAGCGGTTTCAACTATGCAGGAGGAGAGTTGGGACATACGGTTATGATGGTGGACGGAGAGCCTTGCTCCTGCGGAAGAAAAGGTTGCTGGGAAGCATATGCATCGGCAACTGCTCTTATAAGACAGGCTAGAAAGGCTGCCCAGGAAAATCCCGATTCACTTATAAACAAGCTCGTAGGAGGGGATTTGTCAAAAATTGATGCAAAAATACCCTTCGACGCAGCAAAGCAGGGAGACAAAACAGGCGAAATGGTGGTACAGCGGTACATAAGATATATTGCCGAAGGACTTATCAACATGATAAATATATTTATGCCGGAGGTACTGGTAATAGGCGGAGGAATATGCAAAGAAGGAGAATACCTTTTAAAGCCTCTGAGAGAGCATATAAAACAGGGAGTTTACAGCAAAGAGGATATACCTCAAACGCAGCTTAAAACGGCCCAAATGGGCAATGACGCCGGAATAATCGGTGCTGCAATGCTGGGAAAAGACTCTTAATTGTAAAAAGACTGACAGGGGGCAAAGGCGGCGGAGCTTTTGCCCTTAAATTATTTTAAAAAGAAAAAAGTAAGGAAGATGCTATGAGGAATGTAAAGCTGATTATTGAATACGACGGTACGAACTATCACGGCTGGCAAAAGCAGAAAAATGCCAAAACAGTGCAGGATACAATAGAAAGTGCGATAAAGGGGCTTACCGGAGAAAAGGCGGAACTTACCGGTGCAAGCAGGACTGACTTTGGGGTACATGCATTAGGGCAGGTGGCAAATTTTAAGACCGACTCCAATATACCGGGTGACAGATTTTCTTATGCTCTAAACAGAATTCTTCCCGATGACATAGTAATAATAGAGTCCCAGGAAGTAAGCCCGGATTTTCATGCCCGGTTTAAATCAAAAGGCAAAAAATACAGATATCTGATTTACAATTCCCGGTTTCCGTCTGCCATTTTAAGAAACAGAGCCTTTCATGTATCCTACAAGCTGGATTTTGAAAGCATGAAAAAGGCCGCGTCGTACTTTCTCGGCACCCACGATTTTTCCTCTTTCAGGGCGAGTGGCAGCAGTGTCAAAACATCTGTCAGAACTATGACGGATGTTTTACTGGAAAGGGACGATAAAATAATAAAGTTTGAAATATCCGGAGACGGATTTTTGTACAATATGGTAAGAATAATGGTCGGAACTTTAGTAGATGTAGGTATGGGAAGGATAAATGCCGATGACATACCGAAAATAATCGAAAGCAAAAATAGAAAAAGTGCAGGAAGGACAGCTCCTGCAGAAGGTTTGTATCTGGTGGAGGTCTATTATTGAATTTACATATAATGACATCTATAGTATACACCCTTCTGTTGCCGAGATATCTTATTTAATGACAAAAAATGTTATTGACACAAATGCTAACCCATGCTACAATAAAATATTTTGACAATAAAACGACTTTGTAGTATACTAAATATAGAGGGATATGCCATCTTAGAGAATTTCTTTGCTCTTAATTTTTATATTAAAACACCACAAAAGAAGTAAAGATTATAAAGATATATTAAAGATTCTGACACTATTTTGTTTTTTGTTTTAATGGAGGAGTGTATATGTACAATATTGGAGATAAAATTGTGTATCCGATGCATGGGGCGGGGTAATTGAATCTATTGAAGAAAAAGAAATTTTAGGGAACAAGCAAAGCTATTACATTGTAAAAATTCCCATTGGAGAAATGAAAGTAATGATCCCGACTCAAAATGTCGATGGTATTGGTATAAGAGAAGTCATAAGCGAAGAAGATGCGGATAAGGTTTTTTTAATACTTAAAAATAAAACTCTTCCATCAAATACAAATTGGAACAAGCGATACAGGGAAAACATGGGCAAGATTAAAAGCGGCAATATTTATGAAGTAGCGGATGTTGTTCGCTGCCTGATGCTGAGGGATAAGGAAAAAGGACTTTCCACCGGCGAAAAGAAGATGCTCAACAGTGCAAAGCAGATTCTCATCAGCGAGTTGGTACTGGCGAAAAATATGAATGCAATGGAAATTGAGGGCATCATAAATAAGTATATAAAGGTTTAAGCGAGATTCTTCTAAACTCTTGATAAAGCTGTTTATTGCAGCTTTATTTTTTTGGGCCTCTTGGAATGAAATGAAAGAGGCAAAAGCGAAGGGACTCGATATCCCGAGCTTTTATTTGCGGTATTATCCAAAATAGTGTTTCATTCATTCTTGCCTAATTTTTTTCATAATGATTATAATTGAAAGAACAATATGATATAATTTAAAAAAATTAGAACATTTTCCGGGAGAATTTGTAATGAAAAAGGATAGAAAGATTTCGGTAAGTGCAGTTGTTGTGGCAGCAGGAAAAGGTACCCGTATGAACATGGACATCAACAAACAGTATATCAAGGTGGGCGGAATACCGGTGCTTGCAAGAACCCTAAAGGTTTTTGAAGACTGTCCCTTGATTGACGAAGTGGTTTTGGTGGTTAACAATAACGACATGTTTTATTGTAAAGAAAATGTTGTAGAGGCCTATGGCTTAAAAAAGGTAAAGATGCTGGTGGCAGGTGGAGCACAAAGACAAGATTCTGTATATAATGGCCTCCTTCAGGTAAACAGTGAATCCGATATTATTATTATTCATGACGGTGCAAGGCCGTTTATAAACGAGGAAATTATCGAAAACTGCATTGAGGCAGCAAAAGAATATGGAGCTTCTACGGCGGCAGTACATGTTAAGGATACAATAAAGTCGGCGGATAGCGAAGGATTTGCAAAGGAGACACTAGAAAGGAGCACACTTTGGGCCATTCAGACACCCCAGGCCTTTTTAAGGGATATCATAATGAAGGCTCACAAAAAAGCATCCGACGAAGGGTTTTACGGCACTGACGATACCGTTCTTGCGGAGAGAATGGGAATACGTACGAAGCTGGTTATGGGAAGCTATAACAACATAAAAATTACTACAAGGGAAGACCTGACATTTGCCGAGGCATTAATAGAGAGGGAATAGATGTAATATAATTTGTCTGTAAACGAAAATTTTCTTAGAATTAAAATTTTTAAAGTAAAGAGATAAATTGATAAATTTATCCGATATCAAGGAAAGGCAAGGGTTGTTTGCATGAACAGTATACAATCTCTATCCAAGCAGTTTGGCAATATTGCTGCAGTAAGCGGCATCAGCTTTGAAGTAAAAAAAGGCGAAGTGTTCGGCCTGCTGGGGGAAAACGGAGCGGGGAAAACTACGACGCTAAGAATGCTTGCGACCATGTTAAAGCCGACTTCCGGCACTGCCACCATGGCGGGATGGGATATTGTAAAGGAGCCCCAAAAGGTAAGGAGCAGCATAGGAATCCTTTTTGGCGGAGAGACAGGACTATATGACAGGCTGACATGCGAAGAAAACATCGCATATTTCGGAGAATTGAACGATATGAGCAGGACTCAAATAAAAGAAAGAATAAGAGAGCTTGCAAAAGTCTTCAACATGGAGGATTATTTGACCAGAAGAGCGGGAAAGCTCTCGAAAGGAATGAAACAGAAAGTGGCGTTTGCCAGGGCCATAGTGCATGACCCGAAAATGATGAGCCTACTTCAGGACTTGATGTCAGTGCAATAAGAGATGTGCATGATTTTATCGCAACTTGCAGAAAAGAAGGCAAAACAGTGATTTTTTCAAGCCACAGCATGAGTGAGGTTGAAAACTTTGTGACCGAATTGGCATAATTCACAAGGGTAAGCTGGTAGAAGTAGGCACTCTTGATGAAATCAAATCACGACATAACAATCAAGACCTTGAGAGTATATTTATCAAATTGGCAGGTGACAGAAGTGAAAGCTAAAAGACATGTGTGGATTGTGTTCAGAAAAGAGGTAAAGGATATTGTAAGGGACAGAAAGACACTTCTTACCAGTATATTTGTCCCGATGTTATTAATTCCTATTTTGAGTATGCTTGTGGGGGGAAGTATAGAAAAGCTTAACAGGGATATAAGTGAAAACGTCACCATAGCCTTGACACACGAGTCCAATACCGGTGAAATTAGGGATATTGTGAAAAATCAAATAATCAAGGACTATCCCAACATAAGCCTTATTGATGTAGATGATCCGATAAAGGCTATAAATGAGTCAAAGGTAAGGGTAGTTTTGGATTTTGAGAAGGATTATGCATCCAAATTAAAAGAGGGAAAGCCCTTTGTTATAAAGCTCATATATGACAGGTCTCAAACCAAGTCCGAAGGAAGTCTGGGCATATTATGGAATGCCATTGGAGACTTTAATGACAGAATTGTAAAAGAAAGACTCGATTCTTTTGGAATAGATTCAGAGATATTGACTCCTGCGGTGATAGAAGAAACTAATATAGCCAATGAGGAAAAGACCAGCGGAAGTATTTTAGCGGTGTCTCTTCCCATGATGCTCGTAGTTTTGATGGCATCCGGGGGTATTGCTGCGGCTACAGACCTTGTGGCAGGCGAAAAGGAAAGGAATACATTTGAACCTTTGCTTACCACCAAGCCCGGAAGATTCTCCATTCTTTTGGGTAAGTATCTGGCAGTAACACTATTTTCTTTTGTATCGGTTGTTGCAACTATGATAGGTGCAATTGCAGGATTTATGATAGACCCGTCCACCATGGGTATGGGTGCCGGTACCGGCATTACCGGGTTTAGCATACCGCCGTTGGCATTTCTTCTAGTTATTGTAATTTCGATAACCCTCGGAATGACTTTTTCAGGCCTGCAGATAGCTCTAAGCACCTATGCAAAATCCTTTAAAGAGGCACAGACTTACATGTCTTTTCTAATGATAATAGTAATGATGCCTGCTTTTGCCACAATGCTTATGCAGCCAAATGACATTCCGGTATATATGTTTCTTGTACCTGTTATGAATACGTTATCGGCCTTTAAAATTGTGCTTGGCGGCAGTATCAATTACATTTATTTGCTTATGGCATTAGGGTCATCATTGGTGTATGTTGGCATTACTCTGTGGCTTGCGGCCACGCTGTTTAAAAAAGAGAGGGTGTTGTTTAGAAGCTAAATGTCTCACATTGCAAAATCTTGCTTTAAAGCTTGATTTACACAAATTGATTAACATAAAATAAAAAATCAATTCAAAATTAATTGGAAAATTTGCAGACGATAACTTAAGTGGAATAGGTATAAAATTTTTATGCAAAGAATAGCATGCAAAGAGGAAAATCCCCGTCTAATGTAGAATTATTATGATATTCATCTGACAGTCACTAAAATCCGATTAATATCACGTAATTATTTTTTTGCAAATCAATTTTCATTAAATATTAAATCAGCGTCTGATATTTCTGTGTTCAAGACTTATAAATTCTGCATAGGGGGATTATTCTATGCTTTTTGGACGCAAAAAGGAAGTACCCGACATTATAAACGGACTTGAAAAGGAGAAAGTCAGTACGGCATGGAGGCTAAACCTTGGGCTTGCGGTTATAGTTATGCTTTCTATATTTGTGCTGAACGTAGCTTGTTTCGGCATGATTTCAAACTCCATGCTAAGCCATGCAAAGGAAAATTCAACTGAGCTTATCAAACAAACATCCAATAACATAGAAGTTATATTGACAAGCTTTGATGAGATGGCGATGACCCTGTCAAGGAACCATACGCTTGCAGAGTATATAATTGGTCACGATGACATAAAGGATATTCATTTGCGAACTGAAAATGAAAGAAGAATCGAAGAAATCCTCAATAATTATGCGAAAAAGAGAAAAGATATAGCTAATATTGCAGTGGTATCAAATGGAGGAGCTTATATAACATCGGGGGAGGTAAAGCAGAATATCGGTGAGAATATAAATGACATTTATGCAGTAAAAGCGTATAGAGAAAGCGATAAGCAGTCATTATGGCTAAATACGCATACATTGGATACTTCCAGTTCGGAAAATATACAGGTCTTTTCAATAATAAAGGGAATATATACTTCAAGCAGTCTAAAAAGCCAGGGAATTCTGATTATAAACATTACGGAAGAATACCTTTACAGTCTTATATCGGACGTTAAGCCAGTGACAACGGAAAAATCTATATAATCGGCAGTGACGGAAATTATGTTTTAAATCCCTATGACCGGCTTAAGAACGGTAAAAAGGTGGATCTTGAATTTATTGAGGATATGGTGGGCAGGGATAAGAATGCAGACATCAAGAAAATAGACGGTGAGGATTATCTTGTTACTTACAATACCCTTCAGAATATAAAAGGCACTGAATTGGGATGGATAATAGTTGAAATTACTCCGGTTTCGGTGATAAGAACCAGTGTTACCGAAGCGGGAATGCGTCTTTTTTCATAGGACTGGGATGTGTCGTCTTAGGTTTGGTTCTTATAGGATGGCAACGGCTTTTTACAACCGATATCTTAATAGAAGCTATTCAGAAAGACATTCTATTGCATTGGAGAGAGAAAGACTTGCTTCTTTAGGACAACTGATAGGAGGAATTGCTCACAATTTCAAAACTCCCATAATGTCAATAGCCGGGGGGTTGGAGGCATTAAAGGACCTTATAGACGAGTATGACATTTCTATCGGAGACCCAGAGGTAACCAGAGAGGACCATTATGAAATTGCTGCTGAGATGAAGGATTGGATAGGCAAAATAAAGCCTTACTGCGGGTATATGTCGGACATTATATCCACGGTAAAGGGACAGGCCGGCGAAATAAATGAATCGAGCGACGCAAGCTTTACGGTGGGAGAGCTCTTAAAAAGAGTTGATATTCTAATGAACCATGAACTTAAGAAGTTTTCCTGTGAGTTGAGGGTGGAGGTAAAAGTAGATGAGGATACACCTATAAAGGGTGAAATAAATAACCTTGTACAGGTAATGAACAATCTCATATCCAATTCCATTGAAGCTTACAACGGAAAAGAAGGAAAGATAGACTTGTTGATTAGTAAAAACGGTCAGGAATTGGAGATAGTAGTAAAGGATTATGGAAGCGGTATACCGGAAAATGTGAAAAAGAAGCTTTTGAAAGAAATGATAACAACCAAAGGAAAGAACGGAACCGGGCTTGGCCTGTATATGTCCCACTCAACCATTAAAGGAAAGTTTGGCGGGACAATGAAAATTAAGAGTGAAGAAGGAAAAGGGACCGAAATATATATTTTGATTCCTTTTACTGCCAAGGCTTAGCGAACAGGTGGGAGCGTGTAAAATGTCAAAAGTGATGGAACTGTCGAAACATATAAAAAGTGTTTTAAAGATTTTAAATATAAAATTAATAAGTAAGCAAATCAGGCTCAATATGGCCTTTGGTTTGATTGTATTGATTTCCACAACATTGTTGGGATATTTGTCTTTTAATATGGTATCCGATGCAATGGTGAGACATGCCAGTGAAGATAACTTGGTGCTTATAAAGCAGATAACGAATAATATTGAAACAATAATGATTGGGTTTGACGATGTTTCAAACGGAATTCTCGCGGATGAAAACTTTGACAGACTTGTAAAATTGCATATCAAACTAGACAATGAGCATAGAAAGGCGACAAATGGAAGAAATATAGAAGATATACTGAACAGCCGCACCAATACAAGAACAGACATAGCAGACATAGCAGTGGTTACAAATACCGGTGAGTACATTACTTCGGGTGAGACAAAACCGCTGACTACGGACAATGTGCTTGCATACTATGCAGTAAGGAGATTTAAACAAAGCGGAAAGGACTCGTTATGGATAGACACATATCAGACTGAAGTGGCATCTACCGGTACCCATACCGGCAATAAACTGGTTATATCAAATATGAAAAGCATTAAAGGAGAGAACAATGAAGAGATTGGCATGCTAATTCTCAATATAAAGGAATCATACATATACAATCTAATATCCGACATAAAGCTTCCTGATGAGGGACAATTGTATATTGTGGGAAAAGACGGCAACTATGTAATGAATCCGCTTAACAGAATTCAAAACGGAAAAGTGGATTATGTAAAGTACGAGTTGTATATTGAGGAAATACTAAAACAGAAAAACGGAACATTTATTAAAGAAATAAAAGGAAAAGATTATTTGTTGGCTTTCCAGACGATTGACAGCATAAATGGAGTTGAACTGGGGTGGACTGTATTTTCAATGACGCCGGTTGATATTGTAACATCGGGTATAGACAGTACTAAAGTTACTCTGTATAAAATTGGTCTGGTATGCGTTGCAATCGGATTTGTGATTTCTTTGTTGATTACACATTTTTATAATGCTCAGTTGGAAAAAAGATATGAAAGAAAATACTCTATTATTATGGAGAGGGAGAGGCTTGCATCTTTAGGACAGCTTATGGGAGGAATAGCACAGAGTTTTAAAACTCCCATTGTGTCAATATCTAACGGACTGGATGAGTTAAATAATCTTGTGGGCGAATATGAAAAAGCCATTGAAGACGTCACTGTACCGGACCGGACAAAACATGAAATTGCTTTGAAAATGAAAAATTGCGTGGATAACATAAAACCGTATTGCTCGTATATTTCCGATGAAATATCTGCCGTAAAAGGGCAGGCTGTTAATTTTAACGATTCAACGGACGAAAGATTTACTGTCGACGAATTGATTAAAAACGTAAAAATACTTATGAGCCATGAGATTGAACGCTACCAATGTGAAATGAATGTGGACTTGAAGGTGGGCGGTGACACGTCAATAAGAGGAGAAATAAACAACATGACTCAAGTAATGAATAATATAATAACCAATGCCATTGAGTCATATTGCGGAAGCGGAGGAAAGATTGATTTAACATTCAGTAAAAAAGGACACAACCTGGAAATTAGCATAAGGGATTATGGGTGCGGAATTCCCGAGAGCGTAATGGGCAAGCTGTTTAAAGAAATGGTGACAACCAAAGGGTCAAGAGGAACGGGGATAGGCGTGTATATGGCCTATTCCACCATAAAAGGAAGGTTTGGAGGAACCATGACCATTGACAGCAAGGAAGGGGAAGGAACCTCCGTAAATATTAGCATACCGCTAAAAGGATAGAAGTTTTACTCTACCGTAACACAGCTGAATACCTGGATGCCTTGTCCCTGGCCGAATTGGGTAAGGCCCTCTCCGGTAGTGGCGGTTATGCCTATGGAGCTTTCCGGTATGTCTAAAAGCCTCGATATACTGCTTCTGATTGCAGGAATATGAGGAGTAATTTTTGGAGTAAGGCATTCTATGGATATCGATACGTGAACTATTTTCTGGCCGTTTAAATACTTAAGTGCTTCTTTTAGATAAACTTTGCTGTCCGTTATACCTTTTTCAAGGCAGAGCTCATCGCTGATTTTTCCGAGTATATTTACGCAGGTAACTCCGGAAATTGCATTGGTAATAGAGTGCAGTATAACATCCGCATCGCTGTTTCCTGCCAAGCCGGGGTAGCCTTCGAGTACTACTCCTCCAAGCACGAGCTTTCTATCCTTGTTATCAAAATCAAACCTGTGACTGTCCTGTCCTATTCCTACTTTCATCCATAATCATTCCTTTGCTTTTATATTATTCTGATTTTATTGCCGCAGTTATTGTTAGTATCTTATTACTTATGGGATTCCAATATTCTTTCACGATTATATCCTACTAATCGATAACAGGCAAGACGGCCGCATGTTTTTTGTGATTTTTATGTATATTGACATAGTATGGCAGGTATATTAATATATAAAATATAGTAATTCGAACATATGCTAGACGATGAGCAAAAGGAATATAGGTTTATATGGTCTATGAAGGGGCTGCGAAAGGGCAGGCTTTAAGAGAAGGGGCTTCATGAGAAAATAAACTGCTTTTGACAAGGCTTTTGTTTATTCATGGCTGCGAGAGCTCCCAAGCAAAAAACTTTCTTCCCACCCCGGAGATGCGGTTTTAAAGACTGCCGGTTATACTCCGTTATAGGTATGTAGAGCAGGGTTTTACCAATTTGGGTGGTACCGCGGAAAACAACACTCCGTCCCATAGCAGTGGACGGATTTTTTAATGTAAAAGTAAATTATGATGGTTAAATATTTGATGTTTTATAAGGAGGTTTTTAGTTATGAGAGTTTCCAATATGTTTTTTCAAACATTGAGAGAAGTGCCGGCGGAAGCTGAAATTGCAAGCCATCAGCTTATGCTGAGAGCCGGACTTATGAGAAAGCTGGCATCGGGAATTTATTCCTTTTTACCTTTGGGCTACAGAGTGTTTAGAAAGGTTGAGCAGATTGTAAGGGAGGAAATGGACAGAGCAGGTGCTCAGGAATTGATAATGTCGGCACTTCTTCCCGCTGAATCGTATCAGGCATCGGGAAGATGGGAGGTATTCGGGGCGGAAATGTTCAGGCTAAAAGACAGAGGCGGCAGGGATTTTTGCCTTGGACCAACCCATGAAGAAATATTTACCGAAACTGTAAAGAGTGTCACAAGGTCATACAGGTCTCTTCCCCTTACCCTCTATCAAATTCAGACAAAGTACAGGGATGAGAGAAGACCCAGATTTGGCGTCATGAGATCAAGAGAGTTCGTGATGAAGGATGCATACAGTTTTGACAGGGATGAGGCAGGTCTCGATATATCCTACCAAAAGATGTATGACGCATACTGCAGGATATTTGACCGTCTGGGACTGGACTACATCATTGTGGATGCAGATACCGGAGCAATGGGAGGCTCGGGTTCGCAGGAGTTTATGGTAAAATCGGCAATCGGCGAATCCCGTATAGCATATTGTGATGTTTGCGGTTATGCAGCCAATGATGAAAAGCCGAGTGTATCCCCGAAAAATGCTGCGATGACAAAGATTGCTGCGAAGAATTGGGGCTGGAGAAGGTTGCTACCCCGAACGCAAGAACCATTGAGGAGCTCATGGAATTCTTCGGCTGCTCTGCAAAGGAATTTGCAAAGACCCTTATATATAAAGCCGACGGCAAAGTGGTTGCTGCATGGTAAGGGGAGACAGGGAGCTGAATGAGACAAAACTTCAGAACCTCTTGGGCTGCATAGAGCTTGAAATGGCAGATGCTGAAACGGTAGAAAAGGTGACAGGTGCAGCTGTCGGGTTTGCAGGTCCTATAGGTCTTGACATTGATATTGTTGTTGACCTTGAGGTTGAAGGTATGAAGAACTTTGTGGTGGGAGCAAACGAGACAGGTTTCCACTACAAGAATGTTAATATAAACAGGGATTTTAAACCCAAATATGTGAAAGATATAAGGACTATTAAAGAGGGGGATGCATGCCCGAAATGCGGTGCCGGTGTAAAGGTTGAATTCGGTATTGAGGTTGGGCACATATTCAAGCTTGGAACCAAGTATTCGGAGGCTTTGAACTGTGTGTACCTTGATGAGACGGGCAAGGAAAACCCAATGATTATGGGATGCTACGGTATAGGAATAAACAGGAGTATGGCTGCTGTAATTGAGCAGAATAACGATGAGAACGGAATAATTTGGCCTATATCTATTGCACCATACCATGTAATAGTAATACCGGTAAACACCACCGACAGTGTGCAGATGGAGCTGGCGGAAAAGATATATGCCCAGCTTCAAGAATCAGGCATTGAGGTAATGCTGGATGACAGGGATGAAAGACCGGGAGTTAAATTCAAGGATGCCGACCTGATTGGTATTCCAATAAGGATAACTGTAGGTAAAAAAGCAGGGGAAGGCATTGTTGAATATAAGCTAAGACGTGAAAAGGACTTTGCTGCAATTTCATTTGAGGAAGCAATTGCAAAAGCTAAAGAGGAAGTGGCCGAAGGCTTAAAAAATAATAGTAAAATTTTAGACTTAAAAGTTTAGTTTCCAAGGCTTAAATAAGGAGTATTGCGTGCTTGTCATGCGGTACTCTTTTTTTATATAAAGTTTTTTATTTTATAGTTTGCTTATGTAAATAATTCATTTAAATTTGTCAATACTATAATCAACACTGTAAAACCAACTATAATCTTATTTTAATTGTATGTTTAATTTGATGACTTGGAGGGATTTTGATGAAAAGGAAGATAGTCTTACTAATTGTTCTCGCTCTTGTCCTGACGGGGGGCCTGGGTCTTTCAGGGCTTAGTTTCCAAAATGCTTTTGCAGCTACTACCTTCCAAAAGGTGAACTTTGTGACAGGAGTGGTGACTGCCGACACTTTAAATGTAAGGCAGGGTCCGTCTACCAAATTTCCTATTGTGTGTGTACTTAAGAAAGGACAAACTGTCAATGTATTTGGGAAATTGGGGGATTGGTACGCAGTTTATGAACCTGCAAGCGGGTGCGTGGGGGCAGTTTCTTCAAAGTATATCAAGCAGCAGGGTACTACTACCGGCACTACAACAGCAAAGAAACCGACAAAAACCTCTGCGCCAAAGGCACCGGCAGCAACACCGGTAAAAGTTTCACCTGCACCCACTACCGCAGCTAAGCCAGGTTCAACTGCACAGGCAACTTCAACACCGGTTGCAGGCTTAAATGCGGATGAACAGAGGACATTGGAACTCATCAACAAGGAGAGAACGAAAGCAGGTCTTGAGCCGCTTAAGATTGATGCGGAGCTGCAGAAAGTAGCCAGACTCAAGGCGCAGGATATGGTTGAAAAGAATTATTTCTCCCATCAGTCCCCGACATACGGTTCTCCTTTTGACATGATGAGGCAATTTGACATAAACTTTAGGACAGCAGGGGAAAATATTGCAGGAAACCGTACGGTAGAGGGAGCTGTTCAGGCTTGGATGAATTCGGAGGGACATAGGAAGAATATATTAAATGCCAATTTCAATTACACCGGAATCGGTGTTGTGGAAAGTCCTCAATACGGTAAGATGTTTGTGCAAATGTTTATCGGTAAATAAGCCAAGAAAAATAAAAGTTGCAAGAGGCTAAATGCAGAATCTGCAGGAAGAAGAATCCTGCAGATTTTTTTTACAAAGGCAATTGGGTAATTGACTTCAATAAAAACCTTTTTAGTATGGAATAATCTATCGAGTCAACAGAGCCATTCCGGTTTAGGTCAGCTGCTGCAAGTTTATCCTGTGGCAAATCTATTTGCTTAAGAATATATCTTTTTAATAATGCATAGTCGCTTGAATTTACCGAACCGTCTCCGTTCAAGTCACCATATATGAAATTTTGATTGTTTGGTTTGACTATCACGATATAGTTAACGACTCCGGACGAGGTTCCATTGGTTCCGAGAAACACAACTGAATTTGAACTGAAATTCTTTTTATAAAGATTGTAGGTAACTTGCGGTGTGCCGTCGTCAGTTATCGATTGAGTGGTTTTAGTCCAATCGCTTAGCCATGACGGAATATTTGCAATCCTTGAATCTAGGCCTACGTATATGGTTACATCAGTTTTGGTAGCGAAGTATGCCAGATTTGTTGTAGATTTTTTAGAATCACACGCTGTTCTGATCCATTCGGAGCCAAGGAGCTCATTTGGGATTGTTACGAATTTGTATGTTCTGTCGCCAAATGCAATATCTCCAACCTGTAAATTTGATTGAATGGACAATTGGAGGAGTTCGCCGAATCCATTACTGTTAATTGATGCTATTAATTGTCCGTTCATTGGGCGTTGGAGTTGGTGTCGGAGACAGTGGTGGGGGCCGGTGTTTGAGGAGT
>NZ_BAVR01000041.1 GCF_000521465.1 Acetivibrio straminisolvens JCM 21531 | reverse complement strand
TTTCGCGCTTTGTTCTCAGCGCGACTTTTATATGTTATCATGCTGTCTTCATTTTGTCAATACTTTTTTTTCAGGTATTTTTTTCATTTTTCCGTTCCTTCTCGACTCTATTTGTCTCAAAGTCACCGGCCGTGACAGCTTTTAAATTATAACATCGAAAATATAATAAAGTCAAGGGGTTATTTTTCGCCAAAAAGCAAGCTATAACCCTAAATATTACCCTAGAATTTATTTTATCCTATCAATTAATAAATAATACGCTTTTTTTCTCAATATTTTTTCCCATTCCACATTCTTTGACTATATTTTTTAAATAAAGGCTGAATCTATACTAACCGATTAACAGCTTCAGCTTGTTTAAATCTTCATCATAAATCTCTTTTAGCTTTGCATTGTATATAATACTTGCAGGATGATAGAGAGGAAACAGGCTAAACTCCGCTCTCAAAACCTTAACCCTGCTCAAAGTTCCGTGAACTTGACCAATGCTGATGCTAAAGTCTCCTTGCACCGACCTTAAAGGTACATTTCCTAATGTGACTATATATTCGGGATTAATAATCTCAATTTCCTTTAATAAATAATCTCTGTTTTCAAGAATCTCATTTTTAGTCGCAGGTCTGTTTGAAACCCTTCCCGTCTCGGATTTACCTTTGAGAGCCTATATTTTATCGCATTGGTTATATATATATCCTCTCTCTTAAGTCCTAACTTGTCCAAAAATTCCGCAAGGTTTTTTCCTGCAGCTCCTACAAAGGGCTTTGAATTCAAAACTTCATCTTTACCCGGTGCTTCTCCTATCAATACCAACTTGGAATCAACACTTCCGTCGCCCAGAACAATTTCTTTCCCCTGGAATTCTTTCTTATATAAATCGTATAAATCTTTTAGCTGATCTGATTTTGACATATACTATCCAACCTCTGTTTAACCTTTTTAAAATCCTCCCACATAAGAACCTTTTTCGATTCATCTCTCAACAAAGCGGCGGGGTGAAATGTAGCTATAATCCAATACCCCTTTCTTTCAATCCATTGACCTCTGATTTGGGTAATCTTTGCATTCCTGTCAATGATGTATTTCATTGCTGTTGCGCCCAAGCATACTATTATACGGGGTTTGACAAGTACCAACTGATTTCTCAAATAGGGCAGACACATTTCAGCTTCCTCGTCAGTAGGAACTCTGTTGCCGGGAGGTCTGCACTTTACAATATTGGCTATATAGTACATGTCCTCTTTTATTCTCATCGCTTTCAGCAATAAGTCCAGAAGCTTTCCTGCCGGCCCAACAAAAGGAAGCCCTTGAAGGTCCTCCTGCTCTCCGGGGCCTTCTCCCACAAGCATAAGGGGCGCGTTTACATTTCCCCGCCCAATTACTATATTGGTTCTTGTCTTGCCCAAACGGCACTTATTACAGTTTGAGCATGCTTTTATCAGTTCATCCCAATTATACATACTATTTATACCCCTGTTTTATCAGGTCCCCAAATCACCTTGTGAAGCTGAACCTGAAATCTTGCATTTAGCCTGTCCTCAAGTATCCATTGGACTACGCGGAATAATCGATTTTTCCATATACCGGAGAAAAGGTTACGGTCCCTTTTTTATGGTACTTTGAAATTATGCTTTTTGCCCACTCATAGTCAGTTCTGTCCCCTACCACAAACTTTATTTCGTCCTGCTCCTTCAGCAAATCAAAATTTTCAAACAGCATTTGTCCGCTGCATCCCGAGGAAGGCACCTTCATGTCCATAACATAAGAATGCCTTGGATTTTTAAGGACAACACTTCCAAGACCGACAGAGCCATTGGTCTCAATAGTCACAGTATAGTCGTCAAGAAGAACCAAAAGCTCCCCCAGCTCTTTTTGCAAAAGGGGTTCTCCCCCCGTAAGGCATACCCTTTTATAATGAAGCTTTTTTATCTCTTCAAATATTTCAGAGGGAGTCATATCCTCTCCTCCGTTATAGGCATATTTTGTGTCACAATAGCTGCATCGAAGATTGCAGCCGGTAAATCGGACAAATACAGTTGGGAAACCCGCGGACATACTTTCTCCCTGAATACTTAAAAATATCTCATTTACTTTCATGTTCTTATCTCCTTTGAAAGCAAGACTACTCCATGTCGTGCTTGTCAATGGTTATATAGCTGGTGGGCGTTTCCCACAGTACCAGCTTCTCCAAGCTGCATTGAGTATTTTGAACCCTTTTTGCAATCTCTTCCCAGAGCCAAAGTCCTATCATTTCACAGGTAGGATTAAAATCAAACACATCATTAAGGTACTTGTGATCTACCTTTTCCAGCACCTCATCTTCTATTATGTCTTCTAAGTCATGGAAATCCATTACCAAACCGTTTTTATCGGGAGTACCTTTTAATGTAACCTCCAATTTGTAGGTATGTCCATGAATATTTCTGCATTTGCCGTTATAGTCCACCAAATGGTGTGCACTATCAAATGTAAACACCTTTGTTATAGCAACTTTCCCAATTTTCATCACTGCAATCCTTTCAAAATTATATTTGAATCAAGTTTTTTCCATATATTCTATGGTATCCACAATTCCGGCCTCTTTAAATCCTTTAAGCCTCAAAACGCAGCTATCGCAGACACCGCATGCTTTTTCTCCGCCCTTGTAGCAGGTTGTAGTCAAATGAAGCGGTGCATTGTTCTCACATGCCAGCTTTATAATCTCTGCTTTAGTAAGGTTTATTAAAGGAGTAATTATTTTGACCGGTTTTCCGTTGACACCGTTCTTTGTTCCCACGTTTATCGCCTTCTGAAAGGCCTCAATAAATTCCGGTCTGCAATCCGGGTAACCGCTGTAATCAACAGCATTAACACCGATAAAAATGGCATCGGCGTCCACCACCTCAGCATATCCCGCTGCATAGCTTAAAAAAATTATATTTCTTGCCGGCACATATGTAACAGGTATACTCGGAAGACCTTTGTAGTCGGGAACATCTATCTCCATGTCTGTCAAAGCGCTTCCCCCTACATTTCCTATCTTCACGATTTTGTGCTCTTTAATCTTAAAATACTTAGCTACCTGTTTGGCACTTTCAAGCTCCCTTCTATTCCTCTGCCCGTAGTCAAAAGACAGGGGATAGACCTCATAGCCCTCTGCCAATGCAACTGACAAACAAGTGGTACTGTCAAGACCGCCGGATAACAATACAACAGCTCTTCTCATAATATCCTCCAATAATATTAGAATATTTACATAACCAATGTAATTTATTAATATAGCAACGTAATACAAGTAATGTAACAAATATAATATAAATAATGTAGCATAAATTGATGCGATTTATATAAGTATACCAGTATATTAATGCTTTTTCAAAAAAATATTCATTAATATATCTATTAACTGCGGTTTATTTTTCTAACCTTGAATGCACAGCAGCCAATGGCACCATTTAGTTGAGGCTTTTCCGGTATAACAACCTTTTTGAAATCAAGTTCGGATTTAATATACTCCAATAATGCCTTATTCTGAGCAACACCGCCGCAGACCACCAGATTTTCATGGGGAAACCTTTCGATTATCGGCTTAATCCTTTTGAAAAGGGAGTAGTTTACTCCTGCAGCCAGCTCTTTGATGCCGTATCCCTCGGATATCTTCCCGATAAGCTCCGATTCACCGAAAACAGCGCAAGTAGAATTAAGCTCCACCGGGTTTTCATGATATCCTACAAGTTTTTCAAGGCCGATGCCGAGAACGTTTGCCATGTTCTCCAAATACCTTCCGCAGGATGCGGCACACTTGTCGTTCAGAATCATATCCGCCATTTTTCCGTTTCTAACCGATATGACCTTGCTGTCCTGTCCCCCTATGTCAAGAAGCGTGAAATTATCAAGCCCGGTCTGCCACACTGCACCGTATGTGTGAGCCTTTAACTCCAGTATCACTGTTGCATTTTCCACATTTACATTGTTTCTCCCGTAGCCGGTGCTCACCACACTGTCAAAGCTCCCTTTATCAAGTTTTTCAAAATCAATGCTGATTTTCTGATTTACATTGGAGCAAAAGTCCCGGTAAAAAGATGCGGTATCATAAACCATGCTCTCTACAAAGTTGCTATCTTCAAAAACAGCCAGTTTAACGGCTCTGCTTCCCAAATCTATTCCCAATACTCTCATAATTCACCTTTTCAAATATAGTTTGCATTTTATAAAACTTACTCATCCAGCATATCAATAAATGCTTCAATGCGAAGCTTCGTCCGCTGATCCAGCTTGCCGGGTCTGTCCCCTTCAAGGGTAAGAACCGGGACATTGAGTTCTTTCCTTATTATAATATCCTCAATACCTCTAAAACAAAATGCCTGGGTATAGTGTATAATACCGTCAATCCTTCTTTTTTCCACTTGAGCAATTATATCTTCAAGTCTGTATCTTATGCTGTACGGATAGGTAAACCTCCTGTACTCTTCCACAATGTCTTCCATACCGATGGAATCTGCCATTGTAAACTGTCTCTGCACCTCATTATATACCACTCTGGCATCAAGAGATTCAACAAATTCGTATATATCTCCATTAATTGGAGGAACTCCCATATAGCCTATTCTTTTACTCTCTGTCCTCGGCTCCCTCTTCTCAATGGAAGAAATCGCATCCTCCAGCTTATGTCCAAAGGTGATATAATCCCCGTTAAAATCACTGCTCGAAACCTGCCATATGTGATTCTCAAACCCGCTGGCCTTATTGTCCTTCCACGTCAATTCATCCAGATAAGAAAGCCTCTGTCTAATCTTGTCCAATTCTTTTTTGACTTCCAAACACTTGTCATAGCTGACACCAAAATGACTGCAAAGCTTGTCAATCTCCTTTTTCAACTGCTCATAACTCCGGGAATTGGGATAGGAGTACTGAAAGCATTGTATTCCTTTAAGCTCCAAAACCTCCACAAGAGCCTTTGCATTAGAGCAGTCCCCCTCAACAACACCTATCAGTTCGTCTATTCCTCCTATGTCAGCAACTGCAGAGTAAATACCTTTATCCACGCACAGGTATTTCTGGGGAACCTGCGTTTTCAGCGACTTCTATCAGCTTTCCGGGATTATCATTGGTTATAAATACATTATTTAAATCAACAGGCTTGTGTCCTGCCGCAAATATTACTTCAACGGGTATACTTGTTGTAAAACCTATATTTTTCAAACCGATAAACACCTCAAATCATTTCTTCTCATAAAATTATAATACATAAATCAATAACTTTAAAGCAGTTATATAATTTATACCCAAACAGGCCCGCAACAAAAATCAGCCTGTTACAGCTGATTTTAACGTCTTATTTTATTCTGTTAATTGTCATAACGGAAATTTTCTTCTATCAACTTTTTTGTTTCCTTCTTATTATATATATAAAACCACTGACTTCCAATATATCTGGAATATCCCGGCAGCGTGTATCCCTCGATTGCAGGAGTTTTTATATTTTTTACATTCTTTATAAAATAACGAATGTCCCCAATCTCAATATTTGTCCTCATGTTCTTTTTCAGGGTATAAAAAATCTCGTCCGCCTTCAGTAAATATTTTAATTTCAGCTTTTGCTTTACAAACTCTTCGATAAATAACTGCTGCATTTTTATCCGTCCAAGATCTCCATCCTCATAACCTTCGCCGGAGTGGTTGCCCTTGCGGTACCTAACAAATTCCTCCGCTTTTTTGCCGTCCAGCACCTGTTTTCCTTTCTTCAGGTGGATATGGAGATTTTGATACGGGTCGTCATAGTCCATGTCAAAAGGCACGTCTATCTCCACACCCCCTAATATATCAACAATCTCTCTAAATCCTTTGAAATTCAGAGTGATGTAGTAATCTATAGGAAGTCCGGTTATTTCCTCTACCATATCAACTACCAATTTTTCTCCGCCTTTTCCTATTAGGGAGTTTATCTTTGTGTACTTGCCGTTGACTCTTACTCTGGTATCCCTGGCAATGGACAATATTTTCATTTTGCTTTCAATAGGGTTGTAGTTTATTAGCGCAATAACATCGGATCTCGTTTCATCATCATCAAGCCCCAAAACAAGTACGTTTATATATGAGATCGTATTCTTCGGCTCTTCTTCGTCAATTTTTCTTTTCACAATCTCTACAAAATTGTATTCGCCGCCAAACTTCGTACCGCTGTATTCCTCTTCTGCAAACAAAAGAGTATATATTCCTTGTATAAATAAAATCAACGAAAAAACTACACATATATAAAGAATACCTTTTCTAAAATTCATATTTCACCTATCTTCAAAAATCCATATATCCTCATAAGAAATAGTATTCTTAGTATATGTGTATAATATTTTTTAATACAATCAATAAAGTTAAAATTTATAGAAATCTTACTAAAGTTTCAAATTTTTAAATCTTTCAATAGCTTCCAGTGTATTCTCTCTGCTGCCAAAAGCCGTCAATCGGAAATATCCTTCTCCGCTTGGCCCGAATCCCGACCCTGGCGTTCCGACAACATTTATTTCTTTGAGCATGATATCAAAGAATTCCCATGAACTTATACCTGTCGGAGTCTTAAGCCAGATATACGGAGCATTTACCCCTCCAAATACGGTAAGACCGGCATCCTCCAGCCCTTCTTTGATTATTTTTGCATTGTCCATATAATAATCTATGGTTTCTCTAATCTGTTTCTGGCCTTCCGGAGTATACACTGCTGCGGCAGCCCGCTGTATGATATAAGGAACACCATTGAATTTTGTTGTCTGTCTTCTGTTCCAAAGACTGTTGAGCTGATGCGCTTCTCCGTTTTTGGTATAGGCTACAACCTTTTTAGGCACAACAGTGTAAGCACATCTTGTTCCGGTAAACCCTGCTGTCTTGGAAAAGCTTCTGAATTCAATTGCTACCTCATCAGCTCCCTCAACCTCATAAATGCTGTGCGGTACATCTTTCTCACGGATAAACGCCTCATATGCCGAATCAAAAAGTATTATTGCACGGTTTTCTTTTGCATAGTCAACCCACTTTTTCAGTTCTTCCTTGGACAAAGTCATTCCCGTTGGGTTATTGGGGAAGCAAAGGTAAATAATATCCACTTTCTCTTTCGGAAGCTCCGGGATAAAGTTGTTCTCTGCAGTACACGGAAGGTAGGTTATTTTCTCAAAGTACCCGTGCTCAAGATATTCTCCGGTTCTTCCTGCCATAACATTGCTGTCTACATAAACAGGATATACAGGGTCGGTAACGGCGATTTTGTTGTCTAAGCCAAATATCTCCTGGAAGTTTCCGGTATCGCTTTTTGCTCCGTCACTTACAAATACCTCGTCTTCATCAAGCTTTATGCCCCGAGGTGCATAGTCGTTTTCAATTATTTTGTCGATCAAAAAGCGATAGCCCTGTTCCGGTCCGTATCCCCTGAAGGTTTCTTCTTTTGCCATTTCTTCCACTGCTTTATGCATAGCATCAATAACCGCCGGCACCAATGGCCTTGTTACATCCCCGATACCCAATCGAATTATTTTTGCATTGGGGTTTTCGTTTTTAAAATTGTTCACTCTTCTTGCAATTTCAGAAAAAAGATAGCTTCCCGGAAGCTTAAGATAGTTTTCATTAATAAAAGCCATAAATAACCTCCATTCTATTTTTATCCTTCCAATGAGCCCAGCCGCAAAATCAGTCACTTTATCAATGAGGCTTATTGAAAGTTTAAACACGGTTCAAATCAATTTCACCTTCAAATATCTTTACAGCCGGCCCTGTCTTATAGACATGATTGTCCTTCTCATTCCATTCCACAATGAGGTCTCCCCCCAAAAGCTTTACAGTTGCCTTCCTTTCGCTGATACCGTTTAATACCGATGCCACCAGTACGGCACAGGCACCGGTTCCGCAGGCCAAAGTCTCTCCCGCTCCTCTTTCCCAAACTCTCATTTTAAGGGTGTTTCTGTCTATTACTTCCACAAACTCTGCATTTATCTTTCTTGGAAAAAGACTGTGAGTCTCCATCTTCGGCCCGATTTGCTCAAGAGGAAAAACATCTACATCATCAATATAAGATACTGCATGGGGATTTCCCATTGATACGCATGTAACCCTAAATTCTCTTCCGTCTACCTCCACAGGCTCTGACTTGAAAATTTCCTTGCCGCTTGACACAGGTATGTTCTCAGGCTTCAATATAGGCTCTCCCATATCAACTTTTACAAGTTTCACTTCATTATCCTGCATAAACAATTCAAGAACTTTTATTCCTGCCAATGTCTCTATCGTTACAACATTTTTATTTGTCATTTTGTTGTCATACACGTATTTTCCCACACATCTTATCGCATTTCCGCACATTTCGGCTTCAGAACCGTCGGAATTAAACATTCTCATTCTAAAGTCCGCATTCTCCGAGGGCATTATCAGCACAAGGCCGTCGGAACCAATGCCAAAATGCCTGTCACTGACTCTTTTTGCAACTTCTGAAGGATTTTCGACAATCTCTTCAAAGCAGTTTACATATATATAGTCGTTCCCCAGCCCGTGCATTTTAGTGAACTTCATTTTTGCAACCTCCCAAATAAAAACTTGCATTTTTCTTTGTACTCATTATAACACACATTTCTCATATGGCAATATGAAAAAAAGAATTTTGTGCATTTAATATTGTTTTTGAAGCAAAATATAAATATACTCATGCACAATATGCATTTATTGTGATATATATAATTTATTGATAAAGGAGCGGATAAATGAAAATTCTCGTTATAATCCCTGCATACAACGAAGAAGCTACAATAAAAAACGTTATCCAAAGGATAAGCCTTAAAATGCCTCAAACTGATATCCTTGTGGTAAATGACGGTTCAAAAGATAATACATCTTTGGAAGCAAAAAGGGCCGGTGCCAAGGTAATAGACCTTCCCTATAACCTCGGAATAGGAGGTGCAATGCAGACCGGATACATATATGCCAAAGAAAACAATTATGACATCGCTGTTCAGGTTGACGGGGACGGGCAACACGATCCTTCCTATATAAAGGACTTGATAAAACCCATTCTTAGCGGTTCGGCGGATGTAGTTGTCGGATCCCGGTACATCAGCAGAACCAATTACAAATCATCGGTATTTAGAAGAATGGGAATGATTTTTTTCTCATTTTTGGTAAGCACACTGACAAACCAAAAATTCAAGGATACAACTTCGGGCTTTCGGGCTGTAAACAGAGATGTAATAAATTATTTTTCCAACTGTTATCCTGTAGATTATCCTGAAGTTGATGTCTTGCTCAGACTCAAAAAAAGGAATTTCAGGATTGCAGAACTTCCGGTTGAAATGCATGAGCGCCAGGGAGGCAAATCCTCTATCACCATTTTTCGTTCACTATATTACATGTTGAAGGTAAGTCTTGCCCTTATTATTGGTACATTAAGATCTTCCGAGGAATAAAGAGGTGAATCGAATGGTTATAAATGTGTATTCCTTATCAATAATATTTAGTGTGTTCTTTTTATTGCTTGTCATCGAACTGGTAAGAAAAAACAAGCTTCAGGAACGCTACAGCCTGCTATGGATTCTAATGAGCATTATTCTCCTTGTATTATCCAGTACTCCGGTTATTATTGAAACCGTTTCCAGATGGCTTGATATAAAGAATCCTCCATCCCTATTATTTTTGTTTGGCCTTGGGTATTTGATTTTATACAATCTCGGTACACAGTGACCGTGTCAAGGCAGTCGGAAAGAATAACCCGCCTCACCCAAGAGCTTGCTCTTCTCAGGCAAAAATCACTGACAGTGACTCATAAAATAAAAATTGCTTATTACCCATAATACTGCTATAATATAGACATATACTTCTATATTTTTTGTTTTTAGGAGTTTGATATAATTATTTTGGAATTATTGTTGTGTTTTTGATTATTTTGTCGAAATAATCAAAAACTTTATTTTCGACTTCATAATTATGCCGTTACCTTGGAGGATATATGTTTGCAGGAGCATTTGTTGATAAGGTGAAAAAAAACGAATTTTTTGGAGATTTCTTTACAGAAAAGTCTGTAACACAGTTTAAAAAATATCTCATTACAGGTTTCACATATTTGGGCATAGAATGGGCTTCGTTTGTGTTATTGTCAGAGGTAATAAGACTTGATGACCGCATTGCAAATGTAATTGTCTACTATATTCTAATTTTTTGGATCGTTTTCCTCGCAAGCAAATTCTGGTCGTTTCAATCTAAAAGCAACACCGGTACTCAGCTATTTTACTATATGCTTCTCTTTATATTCAATCTAACCGTCGGCAACATTGGTATATGGTATGTTTTAACGCGCATAATTAAAATCCCCGGCCCCATTGCCAAACCGATGCTCCAAGGAGTTTTAACATCTTGGAACTTTATTGTTTATAAAAAAGTCATATATAAAACATAGGAGATAATTATGAGTACATATTTAATTTCAGTTGCTATTCCGGTATATAATGAGGCAAAGCAAATTTATAAAAACATAAACATAATCCACAAAATTCTGACTGAAAGCAATATTAATCATGAATTCATCCTAGTAGATGACGGTTCCCGGGACAATACCTGGGAAGAGCTTGAAAGGCTGTCTTCCGATCTTCCGAATGTAATAGCCATAAAACTTAGCAGGAATTTCGGCAAGGAAGCCGCTCTTTGCGCAGCCTTGGAAGCTGCTCATGGTGATGCCTGTGTGGTTATGGATTCCGACCTTCAGCATCCTCCGGAACTCATCCCCCAGATGGTGCGCCTGTGGAAAGAAGAAGGCTATGATGTTGTAGAGGGGGTGAAATCTTCAAGGGGTAAAGAGAGTGTCGTAAACAAAGTTGGAGCACACTTATTCTATTCAATATTAAAGAATCTTTCTGGCTTTAATTTAGACGGTGCATCCGATTTCAAACTCCTTGACTCCAAAGTAGTAGCCTCGTGGAACACCATGCAGGAGCGCAATACTTTCTTTAGAGGTATGTCCGCCTGGCTGGGATACAAAAGGACAACCATTTCCTTTGAAGTGGTAGAAAGAAAAGAGGGAAAATCAAAATGGTCAACTATAAAACTTTTCAAACTTGCCATAAATGCAATAACATCCTTTTCTTCGCTTCCGCTTCATCTGGTCACACTAATGGGAATGTTTTTTCTCTTCGGTTCTTTAATACTGGGTATTTATACCTTGTATATGAAGTTCAGAGGTATTGCCGTAAGCGGTTTTACTACTGTTATTCTTCTGCTTCTTATAATCGGCAGTACATTAATGATAAGCCTTGGCATTATAGGAACTTACATTGCAAAAATATTTGACGAGGTTAAGTTCCGTCCAAGATATATAATAAGTGAAAAGGTGGCAAGTAAAAATTCGGAACGTAAAAACATTGGCGCAAACAGTTGATGTTAGTGTTTTCGAATAAATATATAACTTCGTTTCTATTATTGAGTTATTAATATACTTTTATTTTTGGAGGTAGATGAAAGTGTTTAAAAAATTAATTGTATTTCTCATTACAGCAGCTTTATTACTAACTATTGCAGTTGCTTCCTATGCTCAAGTTATTAACTATATCTTTAACGGTTCTTTTGAACAGTTGATAGACGGTTCACCTGCAAACTGGGTTACGCATTCTTACGACAAGTCATCCGACGCAGCAGTTTTTAAAGTTGAAACCGATAACCCTCAATTGGGAGAAAAGTATGCTACCATTACCAACAATGTACCAAATGACAGCAGATATATCCAAACTGTCCTGGTTGAAGAAAACAAAAAGTACAAATTATCCTGTTACATAAAAACCGAAAATGTCAGTGAGGAAGGCAACGGCGCAAATCTTTCAATAGCCGGTCAACAGGTAACATCAAAAAAAATCAAAGGAACAACCGATGATTGGGAATATGTCGAATTGTATACGGTTATTGAGAGCGGCATGGAAACAATGAAAGTTACTGTAGGTGTTGGCGGATACGGTGCACTCAGCACTGGTAAAGCGTCCTTTGACAATGTATTGATGGAAGAGGTTGAAACAATACCCGAAGGCGCACCTTGTGCTATAATAAAGCCTACGGAAAATGAGAGCAAAGATAATAAAGATAATAATTCCGATAATAGCAGCAACAACTCTTCATCAAAAAAAGACGAAAGCAAAACCGAATTAGGCAAGGTTGTCTGGGTGGTATTGATTCTTGCAGCTATTGTTGTGGGTGTTGCTGTTTTCAACACTTATAAATCAGCGAATAATCCTTCCGGCAACAGCGGTAATGCTTCAAACAAAATTGACAGCAATAAATCTTCCGACATCAAGGATGACAACGATAATTAATGTGAAGGTAAATAGAGGACAAAACTTTTATTCTAAAAGTATCAGAAAGGCGGCAGGTATAATTCAAAACTAACCGGCAAGGATGAAGTGACATCGTTTATAACATAAATGCAAAAGCCTGATTTTCAGCCTTTCTGCATTTATGTTTAAATATTTTATCATTATTTATATTTATGAATTTGTGGGGGTGCTTACAAAGTGTCGAAAAAACTATTAAAGATCTGCTTTGTACTATTAATCTCGATGCAGTTTATTTTTTCCTCTTCAGTATTTGCACAAGGTGAGAATCTTGTTAGAAACCCGGGATTTGAGGAAGGAACTACAGAAAGTTTGCATTTCTGGCAGACTGACTGTTGGGAAAAATCTGCCGGAACAACCGAATTTTTTATTGATGAAACCGAGTATCACTCGGGCAGCAAAAGTGCATGCATTATCAACAACAAAGAAAATGATTCCAGGTATAAGCAGCCAATTAAGGTAAAGGGAAATACATATTACAGAATGTCCTGTTGGGTAAAAACAGAAAATGTCGGAACCGAGACCAAAGGTGCCAACATTTCTATTGACGGCAGCCTGGAAACTTCAAGAGATATTTCTGAAACAAGCAATGGCTGGGAATACGTTGAGTTATACGGAAAGACCAGCCCAAATCAAGAAACCTTTGTTCTTACCATAGGTCTTGGAGGATACGGCAACATTAATACCGGTAAAATCTGGATTGACGATGTTGAAGTTGTCGAACTCGATAGTCTTCCTCCCGGTAAAACAGCAGTTAACATGGATCCGAGCTATAGCGGAGGAGATAATCAGAATACATCCGAAAACAACGGCAGTAAAGGACTTTTGATGCTGGGAGCAGTAATATTCTTTATTCTCTTCCTTTGCATTATATTTATCACATTGTTTAAAGACAAGATACCCGCTCTTAATGCAAAATCAAATGCAAAAACAAATGAAAGCAAGTCCGCAACTCAAAATATTAATAACGATGATGAGAAATGGATAAAAGTCAAATTTGACAAAACCGATTTTGCAATAATGGGTGTTATGACCCTCATTTATCTGGTTATTGCGTTGTACAACCTTGGAGATTTTAAAGTTCCCACTACTTCATGGGAGCCAACCCTCCCCGGCGAGTACTTTACCATAGACCTTGGTAAAGAGACCACTCTATCAAGAATATATTATTACAGTGGACTTGGCAGCACCAAATACAATCCTCATTCCAAACTAAGAGTTGAATATCTTGACGAAAATCAAACTTCAAACATCTTGCAACTATCGAGAAGAAAAATATATTCATATGGGAATTTCTCGACACAGCACCGGTAACCACCAAGCAGCTTAAGTTTATTGTAGATTCTACAGGAGGTGCGTTCAACGAAATAGCCATAGTTGAGCAAGGAAGCACAGTGCCTGTGGAAAACATCAAAATTATTGACAGTGTATTGGAAGATGAAAGCAAGGCTACAATAGACAATCTTTTTGACGAACCGGACAAGTTTGCATTTAAGCCTTCTTACATGAACGGAATGTACTTTGATGAAATTTATCATGCGAGAACAGCCTTTGAACATATTCACAGAATGTCCCCGTATGAAATAACCCACCCGCCTCTCGGAAAGATTTTCATAGCATTGGGTATCCTTGTATTCGGAATGGTGCCTTTTGGCTGGAGAATAGTAGGTACTCTGTTTGGTGTTGCAATGGTACCTGCAATGTATATCTTTGGCAAGAAAGTCTTTAAAGGCAGATTTTACGCCTTCTGTACCGCATTTTTGATGATGTTTGACTTTATGCACTTCAGTCAAACACGAATAGCAACTATAGACAGCTACGTTACTTTATTTGTTATATTCATGTACTACTACATGTATGACTACTTTATTAATAAGTCCTACAATACCACCCTCAAAGAGTCTTTAAAGCCTTTGTTCTTAAGCGGACTCTTCTTCGGTCTCGGTGCAGCCAGCAAGTGGATTGCGATATACGGAGCTGCCGGACTTGCTCTTCTGTTCTTTATAAACAAGGCAACAGAGTTTGTTGAATATAACAAGCTGACAACTGCAAATACAAAGAAGAAACCTCTGTGGATTAGTGATTATCCTTCGAACTTAGCCATTACACTAGGGGCATGCGTTTTATTCTTTGTTGTGATTCCTCTGGTAATTTACATTATGTCATATATTCCTTATATGATGGTTCCGGGAGAAAACAACGGAATCTCCATATTCTACGAAAACTCAAAATATATGCTCAATTATCACTCAGGATTGGAAGCAGAACATCCGTACCAGTCTGCATGGTGGGAATGGCCTATAATCGCCAAACCTATGGCGTTTTACTTTGGAAGCAACCTTGCGCCAGGCATGACTTCAAAAATATTTACAATGGGAAATCCTGCAGTATGGTGGGTTGGACTTTTGGCATTAGCAATTGTCACCATATGGGCACTTTCAAAACTCAACAAAAACCTTGTTGTACTGTTTGCTTTGGGAGCAGTAACCTTTGGATACATTGCATTGCCGAAAAACTTCTTTACAACCCTCTTTAACTCAGGAAGTGCCGAATTATGGTGGGCAGTAATTTTCTTTGGAATTATTGCAATCATGCTGGCACTGTCAAGGCTGGATACGAACATTTTGATTACCAGCATCGCCTCCTCGGCTGCTTTCGGTACGATACTTTATCTCTTTAAAGACGTCGAAAGAGGAAATGAATATTTAAAGAGCGACAGTACTCAGGCAATTATATGGGCCTGTCTGTTTATATGCATATCCCTGCTGTTTATAGGTATGTATAAGTATGACAAGAAAATGCTGGTACCTTTGGCCGGACTCATATTCCAGTACGTACCGTGGATTGCCGTTCCCAGAATTGCATTCATATATCACTATTTCTCCATAGTTCCGTTTTTAATACTGATAATTGTTTATGTTATCAAGAAAGCTGCCGATAAATATAGTGGCATGAAATATTTTGCATGTATTTATTTAGGAATAGTATTGGCACTGTTTATACTCTTCTATCCTGGATTGTCAGGACTGGAAGTTCCGACATCTTACATGAAATACCTTAAATGGTTTGATTCATGGTATTTCTAAATAATTAAATTGGAGGCAAAGAAATGTCAGAAAAAATTGTTTGTTCAGTTGTTGTACCTCTTTATAATGAGGAAGAAGTAATTCTTGAAACATATAAAAGGCTGAAAAACGTTATGGAGTCGTTAAAGGAGCCTTATGAAATAATATTTGTAAACGATGGCAGCAGAGATAAAACAGCCATTATGGCCAATGAAATATGCAACAAAGATAAAACGGTAAAGCTGGTGGATTTCGCAAGAAACTTTGGCCATCAAACCGCAATAACTGCCGGAATGGATTATTCCGAAGGTGAAGCTATAGTCGTTATCGATGCCGACCTTCAGGACCTCCGGAACTTATTCCTGAAATGATTGCAAAGTGGCGTGAAGGTTATGACGTTGTGTACGGGAAAAGAAAGGAAAGAAAGGGAGAAACCTTTTTTAAGAAGTTTACAGCAAAAGTATTTTATCGCTTCCTAAGAAGAATGACCGATGTGGACATTCCCGTCGATACCGGCGACTTCAGACTTATCGACCGGAAGGTCTGTGAGGCTCTCAAGATGGTTAATGAGCGCAACAGATATATTCGCGGTATAATAAGCTGGCTTGGCTTTAAACAGACAGGTATTGAGTTTACAAGGGAAAAACGCTTTGCCGGTGAGACAAAGTATCCATTGAAGAAGATGCTGAAGTTTGCTTCCGATGCCATCACTTCATTCTCCTACAAGCCTTTAAAGCTGGCATCATACTTCGGTATTCTGCTCTCATTCTGCAGTTTCATATACCTTATTGTAGTTATATGCATGAAGCTCTTTACAAACCATGTACAGCAGGGTTGGGCCTCAACCGTTGCAATCAATCTGTTCTTCCACGGAATTACCCTTATAATTCTCGGTATCATGGGAGAGTACATAGGAAGAATTTATGACGAAGCCAAAGGAAGACCTTTATACATCGTAAGACAAACCAAAAATTTCTCAGAAGACAAGACAGATAAGATAAATATTAGAAAAGGTAATTAAGTAAATTTATAAAATAGCCAATTAATAAAAGCTGAGAGCATTTTCTCAGCTTTTATTTTATTTTATTTCATTCTAAGCTTTTGATATTGTAATTTCAGTTTGGCACAAAAAAGCAAAAGCGAGTATTTTTATACTCGCTTTTCTGGTGGAGGGAGATGGATTCGAACCATCGAAGGCGGAGCCAACAGATTTACAGTCTGCCCCCTTTGGCCACTCGGGAATCCCTCCATATGGAGCTGGTGGACGGAATCGAACCCCCGACCTGCTGATTACAAGTCAGCTGCTCTACCTGCTGAGCTACACCAGCTTATATTAAATTTATAATGGCGACCCGGAAGGGGCTCGAACCCTCGACCTCCAGCGTGACAGGCTGGCATTCTAACCAACTGAACTACCGGGCCATATTCCTTTGACCTGCCTACTGGTCCGCCAGCGATAAATAACTTCTGGCAGACCAGCACCTAATACAGGCTTATAATGGTGACCCATAGGGGACTCGAACCCCTGTTACCGCCGTGAAAGGGCGGTGTCTTAACCGCTTGACCAATGGGCCATGTAACAAATATTTTTTCTTTATTACCGGCTTATTCGCCTGTTGTCAATTTATCTGACAAAGTATATTTTAGCCGGAACCTATCAAAATGTCAAGTATAAAATTTAATTTTTTATTTCCAATTCTGCCTGTTTAGTGGTTTTAAAAGGAATCTTATGACTGCTATGCGTCACAAGCTTCCTTTTTTACCTGGTGAGCCATCCGCGACTCGAACGCGGGACACCATGATTAAAAGTCATGTGCTCTGCCAACTGAGCTAATGGCCCAAAAATCTTTGTGATTCCTGCATCACACAGTTATATATATTACAACAGGTTATATAGTTCTGTCAACTGATTTTTTAAATTTTTTTTATATTTTTTATAACTTTTTTCGAGATGCTATTCTTTCAGCCGCCAGCAGCTCAAAACCGCTCTTAATTATCGTTCACGAGCAGTTTTGAGCGCCTAAAAGCCGCATTAAGACACTTTCTTATGATACTTAAAGTTAGAAGTCAATTTTTCAATACAGTTTACTTACGGCTTGCAAAACACCTAACTTGAAGTTTTAATTTTCATTAGACGACGATAGTCTGCTCCCTTTCTTTCCCTACGCCAATCAGCTTTATTTTAACTCCAACAACCTCTTCTATTCTGCGCAAGTACTTTTTCGCATTATCCGGAAGGTTATCAAAGGATTTAACATTTGATATGTCTTCATCCCAACCGTCAAACTCTTCATATACAGGTTCACATTGGGCAAGCTCCTTCAGGCTGGATGGAAAATTGCGCGTCTGCTGTCCATTCTTCTTATATGCAACACAAAGCTTGATTTTCGGTAACTTGCCTATTGTATCAACATGGTTTATTGCCAGTGCAGTAAGCCCATTTACTCTGGCAGCATACTTTATCATAACAAGGTCCAGCCAACCGCAACGTCTTGGTCTTCCTGTGGTTGTACCATATTCCCAACCAAGTTCTCTTATCTTGTCCCCTATCTCGTTGTCCTGCTCCGTAGGGAATGGTCCTGCGCCGACTCTTGAAGTATAAGCTTTCAAAACCCCGTATACATCATTGATAAAGACAGGTCCAACTCCTGCACCTGTGCAGACTCCGCCTGCCACAGGGTTGGAAGAAGTAACAAACGGATAAGTCCCGAAATCAAGGTCTAAAAATGTTGCCTGAGCTCCTTCAAACAATATATTCTTATCCTGTTCTATAGCCTCAAATATAATGCTGTTTACATCTGAGACATATTCCTTAAGCTTTCTCCCATACTCAAGGTATTCGGATATAACCTGTTCCTCATCCAGCTTTTGCCCGCCATATACCTTTTCAATTATGAGGTTTTTTACCTTTAAGTTCTCTTTTACCTTACCGATAAATACCTCTTCATCAATAAGGTCACACATTCTGATTCCCGATCTTTCCGTCTTATCAGAGTAGCACGGGCCAATGCCTCTTTTGGTTGTTCCAATTGAGTTGTTACCTCTGAACTTCTCCTGAAGCTCATCCAGCAGTCTGTGATAGGGCATGATAACATGAGCTCTGTCACTCACTAAAAGCCTGCTGGTGCTTATTCCTTTCTCATTAAGCTCCTTAATCTCTTTTAACAAAACTGCCGGATCAACTACTACTCCATTGCCTATAATACATGTCTTGCCTTCATTCAGTATGCCCGACGGTATAAGATGCAATGCATATTTAACACCATTGGCCACTATTGTATGTCCGGCATTATTTCCGCCTGAAAACCGTACCACTAAATCCGAGTCCTTAGCCAGCATATCAATATACTTGCCTTTTCCTTCGTCTCCCCATTGGGTACCTACTACAACTCTGGTAGCCATTCTAATATTCCCCCCTATTCCAGAAGTCAGACCATAAACTATATAAACCGCATTAGGCAAATTACCCATAAAAAATGGCGATTTATTCTCAGACAACGTTTGGAACTGTAATTAACAAAACCTACTCGCTGCCAGTATATTTTAATGGTACTGCATTCCTTATTTTTTGGAACATATAAATTATAACTTTAAAATAATTTAATTACAACCTAAACAAATTACTATTATATAATATCATTTATACTCAATAAAAACAACAAAACATTCGAACATTCTCACGGAGTTGGTACTTAAAAGTTCGGGTTTTGCTCAAAACTGAAGCAGAAAATCCGAAGAGTTTATCTAAGAAAGTACATAAAAATAAGACAATAAATGTCTTATTTTTGTCAGATTTATTTTTCATGTTAATTTAAAATTATCTTTATTTCTTCTCGAAGTATTCGTTTAGCTCCTTGACAAGCTTATCCGCATCTATTCCATGAACTGCACATGCATCTTCAATACTTTCACCTGATGAAGACGGACAGCCAAGGCAATGCATTCCATTATTGATAAATATGGGAGCGGTACCTCTGTCCAACTGCAGTACATCGGCTATAATCATATCCTTTGTAATCTTGCTCATCCCTATCCCTCCAAACTTTTGAAATATTCAATGTCGTATAAACTTAACCTAAATTTATTATACACTATTGTTAAATAAAAATATACCCTGTTTTTTCCCTGTTAAATAAATATTCTCACAAAGTATTAATTTGGAATTTTTCCCTTCCAGTCTTATAGAGATTGTTCCCATAACTGTCGATTATAACAATGGCAGGAAAATCTTTAACAGTAAGTTTCCTTATAGCCTCTGTTCCAAGTTCAGGAAAAGCAATCAATTCCTCCGCAACAATAGACTTTGCAATCAGAGCTCCCGCTCCTCCAATCGCTCCAAAATACACAGCACCATGGCTTTTCATTGCATCAATAACCGCTTCGTTTCTTAATCCCTTACCTATCATACCTTTTAATCCGAGTTTTATCAGGCAAGGAGCATAGGCATCCATCCTGCTGCTGGTTGTCGGACCTGCAGAACCAATGATTTCTCCGGCTTTGCCGGACAAGGCCCTACATAATATATTATCTGATCCCTTATATCAAATGGCAGCGGCTTACCCTCTTCTACAAGGCTTACCATCTTTTTATGTGCTGCATCCCTGGCCGTGTATATTATTCCATTGATGCTTACAATATCTCCAGCTCTGAGCTCTCTTGCCTTTTCCTCAGTCAAAGGCGCTTCAATAATATGTTTCATATTTACCACCCTTCACAGAATAACTAACATTTAAATAATGGTTTCTGCATGCCTTGTTGCATGACAGTTTATATTCACGGCCACCGGAAGACCTGCAATATGAGTCGGAAAAACCTCAATGTTTACTCCCAAGGCTGTAATTCTGCCTCCCAAGCCCGAAGGACCTATACCCAGTCTGTTTATACGCTCCAGCATCTCCTCTTCCAACTCTTTTAAGTACGGTACATCACTTCGTTTATCTATCGGCCTTAAAAGTGCCTTTTTGGCTAAAAAAGCCGCCTTTTCCATGGTTCCCCCTATACCTACTCCAACAATAATGGGAGGACACGGATTCGGACCCGCCTTTTCAACCGTCTCAATTATAAATTTCTTAACCCCTTCTATCCCCTGGGAAGGAGTAAGCATTTTAAGAGCACTCATATTTTCACTTCCAAAGCCCTTAGGAGCTACAGTTATCTTTATTTTATCTCCGTCAACAATATTATAATGAATCACGGCCGGAGTATTATCCTTTGTGTTTATCCTTTCTATTGGATCGTTAACAACCGACTTTCTTAGATACCCTTTTTCATAACCTCTTCTTACTCCTTCATTGACTGCATCGGTAAGACTTCCACCCGTGATATGCACCTCCTGGCCTATGTCAATAAAAACAACAGCCATTCCGGTATCCTGACAGATTGCCATAGACCTTTCCTTAGCTATCTGTGCATTCTCAATAATCTTGCACAAAATCTCCTTGCCATTATCCGATTCTTCTGCCTCAAAACCTCTCTCCAAACCTTTTAATATATCGTCACTTATATAATAATTTGAGTCTATACAAAGCCTTTCTACAGCTTCAATAATACTATCAATATGAATTGTTCTCATGACATCCCCCGACCTCTTGTTTCTTAAACTTACCAGCTTTGATTCCGGCAAGTTTAATTCTAGTACACTAAAGTCCATTTTGCAAGTAAACAGACAAAAAGATTCGTCAAACATTTTTAATAAATACATAAGACTTTTTTGAGCTTCTCTGATATAATAAAAGTATGAGGGCTGCTTTTAAATTGCCTACCAAACCATTTGTTGCATTAAACTTTACTAATTTTGGCTATATAAATCGCATATAAATATTGTGCTGACAAAGCGCCGATTTATAAAACATTAGGCAAAGTTTAGCGCTGCAAAATGTAAAATATATATTTCATTACATATTATCTGTATTTATTTTAAAAGCATCTTATGAAAGGGGTTTTTGTCTTGAGTTCTCCTGAGAACATTTTAGTTTGTGTAACACAGCAGATTACTTGCGAAAGACTGATATTAAAAGCCGCAGATTTAAGAAACGAATTGAGGGGCGAACTCTTTGTCATACATGTTGCAAAAAACGAATGGAATTTTTTAGACAACATAAAAGAAGGAGAAGCTTTAGAATATTTGTTTAAAATATCAAAATCGGTCGGTGCCAACCTTTCGGTGCTAAAATCCGATAATATAGTCCAAACTATAGTTGATTTTGTAAATGAGAACAAAATTACCCACATTGTAATGGGAGAGTCTCCTAACGATCACAAAGAAAATAATTTTTACAATGAGTTAAAAAGTCTGCTAAATAAAGTTGAAATTCATGTCATACCTCAGGCAGGAATTGGATAAATTTACTGTATTCTTTACAAGTTGGGCCATATATTATACAACAGAATATACAATTATGCAATTAATAATTGATTTTTTACAAAAAAATTTGATTTATACCATTAAATTATTCGTAATTGCTTGACTTTACGCGATTTTCATTATAAAATATTGTCGAATTCCAAATTTAGGAGGTTGTGTACATGAACAAAACTGAATTAGTAAACTCAATTGCTTCGAAATCAGGTTTAAGCAAAAAAAACAGTGAAGCTGCTTTGAATGCTTTTATCGCCTCTGTTGAAGAAGCTCTTAAAAATGGTGATAAAGTAGTTCTAGTTGGTTTTGGTACTTTTGAAGTTAAAAACAGAGCTGCAAGAAAGGGAAGAAACCCTCAAACAAAAGAAGAAATCACAATCCCCGCATCCAAAGCTCCTGTATTTAAAGCAGGAAAAGGATTAAAGGACATCGTTAACAAGTAATAAATTATATTTATTAAAAGACCTGTCTTAGGACAGGTCTTTTAGATTAATACGGTCTTTTAGCTTGGTTTGTTTTCCGAAAACTGTTTATGGCCTCAAGCCCATAGTTATTCTTATCTTATCGGCCATCATAGCAATACATTCTGAATTTGTAGGTTTGCCTTTACTGTAATTAATAGTGTATCCGAACAACGCATCCACAGTATCGGGATTTCCCCTTGCCCAGGCACTCTCGATGGCATTCCTGATAGCGCGCTCGACTTTTTGAGGAGTAGTGTTGTACTTTTCAGCAACAGCAGGGTATAAAGTTTTTGTTATAGACGTAAAAACCTTTGAATTTTTTACAGTTTGTATTATAGCCTCGCGAAGATACTGATAACCAGCCATATGGGGAGGAATACCCACCTCATGCATCAAATTGGTCACTTCGACTTCAAGGTCATAGTTTCTATCTACATTGCCGCTCAACAGTTCAGAATTCTTGATAATCGGCTTGTTCGAGAAAACAGACGTTGACTTTTCCCTATATAGCTGTCTTATCCTTGTAACTAGCACTTCAACATCAAAAGGTTTGATTATATAATACTCTGCTCCGAGATTAACCGCTCTTTGCACAAATACATCCTGCCCAATCGCTGATAGTATAATAAAGATAGGCCTGTATTCGAGCTGCATAGTGGATAGCCTCTCCAAAACCCCCAAACCGTCCAGATTAGGCATAATAATATCAAGCACAACCACGTCGGGTTTTTTTGATATAATCATTTCTATAGCCTGCAATCCGTCTTTTGCAAGTTCCAAAACTTCTATGTCTTCATACTGGTTCATGTATTCTTTCAACAGCTTTGCAAACTCAACATTATCATCGGCAATTAAAACTGAAATCTCACCTTTCATTTCATTACCCCGCTTTAAATACAAATAATATTAAAATACTGTCATACATCTTTGTAATCTCTCTCCCAAAATTACTCCTTATATTTTACATTATAATATAAAACTTTATAAAATAATACTATTTTTTTGTAACTCTCATCCACAAGTGGATATATCGGCACCGGATTGGGATAAAAAAGTTATAAAATCCGGAAAAGTGACATTAACCGCCTCTGCCGTATCAATGGTAGTTTCTCCCTCTGCATTTAATCCTGCTATAGCTAGAGACATGACTATACGGTGGTCACCGTATCCTTCCAATTTACATCCTTTCAATTTGCTTTCCCTTATTACAAGCCCGTCTTCGAGCTCCCTTATATCTGCCCCCATCTTTTTCAGTTGCTCACACATCACATGAATCCTGTCAGTTTCCTTAATCCTAGCCTGAGGTACATTTACAAGTCTTGTCTCTCCTTTTGCAAAGCATCCTGCAACTGCCATAGCCGGCAACGCATCGGGTATTGCATTCATATCTATTTCTCTTCCCGTAAGCTCACAGCCTCTAATTCTGACACTTTTTCCTTCTACTTTTACCTTAGCTCCCATATCCTCAAGTATCGAAAAAACTTGCTTGTCTCCCTGGGGATCGGTCATATCCAGATTGTCCAGTACAAACTCCTCTCCCGATATTGCAGCCTGAACAGCAAAAAAGGTTGCCGAAGAAAAATCGCCGGGTATGGTTACATTTAAGGAGTTGTAACGCTGCCCGCCTTTTATGTAAAAGGCCTTGTAATCATGATTTTCATAATTTATTCCCAGTTTGTCCAGCCACCACAAAGTTATATCCACATAGGGAATCTCATTAAGCCTTGTGATAATTAATTCGGTATCCGCAGGAAGAAGAGGTGAGTTAATCAGTATTGATGAAAGATATTGAGATGTAACGGAATCAAGCTCTGTCCTTCCTCCTTTAAGTTTCCCTTTTACAACCACAGGCGCCTTTCCATTGTTTCTGGTAGAATAAGCCTGTGCACCAAGGTTGTTTATAGCACAAAGCAAGGGCCCTAAAGGTCTTTGTCTTATCTGCCAATCTCCTGTAAAGACCGAACACCCATCACCCAAAGCAGCTGTCATTACTCCAAAACGGAGTGTAGTGCCCGAATTGCCGACATTAATTACATCTTCAGGAGTGACAGGGTTTCCTCCAAACCCTTCTACAAAATACTTATCGTCTCCTTGCTCAATTTTAGCCCCCAAAGCTCTGCAAACCGCTACAGCGGATAATGCATCATCCGATATCAGAGGACTTTGGATTTCGGACTTGCCCTCGGCAAGACTTGCGAAAAACAAAGCTCTTATTGTGTGGGACTTTGAACCCGGAATCCTGATATTGCCAGTAACTTTTGATTTCCTAACCTTTAACAGCATATTATTTTTCCTTTCTACCGTACTGCTAAATTTTTAATACTATGTATTTACAAATATATTTTAATATAAAATAAGAATATAATAAACATCATTGAGCAAGTTTTTCTTCAAAGCAGAAAAATTCTCTAAAGTAAAGATCGATAAATCTAAGTATCTGTTATTTATTGAAAAATTGTGTTTAAAATTAATTTATATATATTTATTAAATAAACGAAAGTAAGGGTATAAAATAATGGATGGTACTATATTACTTATTGATTACTCCGAATATGAGAGGGAAAAAACCAAAATTATATTCGACAATATCGGAGAATACAGTTTTATAGAGGTTGACAGTCTAAAAAAATTTTACAGTATTTTAGAAGACCTGGACTCTATAACTCTGATAATTATGGATATAGCCTTTCCGATAGAAAGAGAAGGCCTTGAAGTGTTGTCGGCAATCAGAAACAATTCAAAGACCGCCAATACCCCCATTATTATTGCCACAAAGTCGGACAATGCAGGCTATCGCCATGCCGCACTCAAGTTTAAAGTAAGTGACTATATTTTAAAGCCTTACTCGACCAAACGCCTTGAGAATTCAGTAAGAAGCGTGTTAAAAATTTGGCAGCGCTTCAGATATGAATTTGACAGCGCGCATGTTATCTCAATGTCTATTGAGGACTACATATCCAAAGAGTTCAAAGTAGCCTCAAGGGCGGGTCAAAACCTGTCTGTGATTCTTATGGCTCCGGTCAGCTTAAAAAAAGAATCCTCGGAGCAATCCTCGGAACTGTCCCCGGAGGTTCAAGACAAAATACAAAATATAGCAATTGAAAAGGTGAAGCTTTCGCTGCGGTCTACGGATACGGCTATTCTTAATGCAAATAGGGATATCCTTGTCATATTGCCTTTTACCAATGCGTCCGGTGCCCAAAAGGTTCTTGAAAAAATCCAGGGCAACGTAAGAAATGGACTAACCAGTCTGAATATAGACTATGACGATTACTATTATGCCGTCTGTGTAACCTTTCCCCATGACGGAAAAACCTTTCAGAGCCTTATGGAAAAGGCTGTAAAAAAGGTTGAGGACAAGATTATGTTGGAGAAAATCACCTCCATCGGCGTAAATGTCCTTGACAATGCCAGAAAATCGTATAAAAAATTCAACAAGTAGGTTTGAATTGATTCTATTACTATTGGCAATCCTAAGTTTTGATTTATGTTATGTTTTTATTCGCTAAAAATAATTATTGATTTAGAAGTTTATATATTTAGGTGGAGGAATAATGAAAGAAGTTGAACTTATAGCAACAGCAGCAGCCGGCGTAGAGTCCGCCGTAAAATCCGAGGTAATAAAACTTGGTTTTAAGGATGTAACCGTTGATAACGGCAAAATAATGTTTAAAGGTGATATATCGAGTATTCCCCGGGCAAATCTCTGGCTTAGATGTGCCGACAGGGTATTACTTAAAATAGGTGAATTTGAAGCTTTGACCTTTGACGAACTTTTCACCAAGACTTTTGCCCTTCCTTGGGAAGAATGGATAACCCAAGACGGCAAATTTACCGTTTTGGGCAAATCTGTGAAATCAAAGCTTTTTAGTATATCCGATTGTCAGGCAATTGTAAAAAAAGCTGTAGTGGAAAAGCTAAAGTCCAAATATCATGTAGAGTGGTTTGAGGAAAACGGACCTGAATACACCATACAGGTATCCCTTCATAAAGATATCGCAACTTTGACCATTGATACAAGCGGTACAGCCCTGCACAAAAGAGGCTACAGGGAAAAAAATGTCGAGGCTCCTATAAAGGAAACTCTTGCTTCAGCTATGATAACGATAAGCTATTGGAATAAAAGCAAGCCTCTGCTCGATTGCTTTTGCGGTTCCGGTACTATTCCCATTGAAGCAGCTCTCATCGGGCGAAACATTGCTCCAGGAATTAACAGAACCTTTGCTTCTGAGGAATGGCCGTCCATAGGCAAAGATATATGGAAACAGGAAAGAGTTGCTGCACTTAAGGCAATTGATCAGGATATAAAACTCAAAATCCATGCTTCCGATATAAATCCCGATGCTATTGAACTGGCAAAGGAAAATGCCTATTTGGCAGGTGTTGACGATTGTATTGAATTTTACGTCAGTGACTTCAGGAACATTCGTATAAAGGAGGATTACGGAGTAATAATATGCAACCCTCCCTACGGTGAAAGGATTAGCGAGCAACATGAAGTTGAGATAATAAACAGGGACATGGGAAAAGTATTCTCCAGGTATGATACCTGGTCAAAATACATAATTACCCCATCGGAAAATTTTGAACGCCTTTATGGCAAAAAAGCCGACAAAAAGCGCAAATTCTATAATGGAAACATTAAGGTGGATTATTATCAGTACTTCGGACCAAAACCCGGCTCCGTCTAGTCGGGTGAAATATTTTCTCCCCTGTAGCAACTGTCATCCACAGTAAGTTCTGTAGAGATAGTAGGGTTTTGTGCTTCATCTTTTGTGATTTGCAATAATTCCTCCAACGACGCTCCTCCGCTTAAAACCCTTATAAATTCGTCGAGGGTCTCTATCCCTCTTTTCTCTTGGGAATATTTTTTATGAGTCTTTTTACCCCATTATAAAGTCTTTGCTGATCATTTGCATTGATTTCATCCTTCAGGATTTCCGTAAACACAGTTCCTATATTGCATACTTCTCCCTCCAGGCGTTCTACCTCCTGAAGCAGGTCTAGAATTTTATCGCTACTTATGGTGTGACACTCCTTTACATAAAATTATGTACATATAGTATTTTCAATAACGAAAAGATTTATTCTTTGTATGCTATTTTACGGATCTCTTGTCAATAATACTTCCTCCCAAAATTCCCAAAGTTATTCCAACAAAGGCAAAAGAAAAAGTTACGGTACTGTGCCAAAGTATAAAACCTATTACCGAAAGTATGCCACCTACAGCAGCTCCCACAAGCATTCCGATTTCGGTAAAGTTATATCCGTTCATCCTTACGTTCCCTCCAAATATTCCAAATATGCCGGTTAGACATAAATACCTTGATATTCCTCTGCTTTTTTTCTATCCTATTAATTAGACGATACCCGGTAAGAAAAGTTCTAATTTTTCATTAAAAAGACAACAAAAAGTCCATATTTTATTAAAAGTGATTGAAATCATACTTATTTTGGTGTATAATAAAATTAGATAAAATTGCATATTGAGCTTTTGCAAAAGGCAAATCTATCGAAAGGTAGAGACGCAAAGCCACGAGTCTAAGGTGGAGACACTATGACAGTCGGGTTGCCAAAAGTTATAGGATCACAGATCTTTATAGCTCTGTTTGGTATACCCATTCAGAGCTTTATTATTGCTTATTGTTTACTTTATAATCTACTTTCGTATCGACTCATTGTTTCTACAGTTTATTTACTTTCTTGTCACAATTTCAAAATAACATCCTTAGCCCTTTCGATAAAGGCAAACTCAATGAAAATTGAGGACGCAAAGCTACAGGTCTTCGGTTTGGGACTCCAAACCATGACGGCTGAGTTACCAAAAAAGGGAGGAATTTTTTATGAAAAAGATAGTAAGTAGTATCATTATGCTCGTCTTAACCGTTATCATCTTTACAAATGCAGGATTTGCCGTAACCACTACAATCACCGAATACATAAAGTCCAACGGAGTTTCCCTCCAAAAAATCCCATCAGATGTTGAAGGAAAAGTTACATTAACAGGTGAAACCGTTAACAGTTTAATCAAAATCCTTATTATCAAGGACGATATTCAGCGTTGGTATGAGGTAAAGCTTGTTGACGGCAAATTCAACGAAGAAATTTGGCTTATAGACGGAAAGGGTAAATATCAAGTTTCCGTCCTGGTTCATAAGAAAGATAGAGTATATACCTTTGGACCGACTGTGTTTGTTGAAAACACTGTTGAAGTAAACAGGTTTACAGTGCCTACCCTCCATGTTGAAAGCAATAATGAAGATATAATTGCTTTGGCTCAAGAATTAACCAAGGACGCCAAAACCGACAGGGAAAAGGCTGAAAACATTTATAATTGGGTTGTCAATAATATTAGATATGATTATGATAAATACCTAAGACAAATTAATAAAAACTTTGATAATATCTATGGTGCCCTTAATACTCTCGAAACAAAGAAAGGCGTGTGTTACGATTACTCGGCTCTTGTTGCTGCCTTGGGCCGTGCTTCGGGACTTCAGGTAAAGATGATAAAAGGTAATTTCATAGGTACCTATGGCAATGAACTGCATGCCTGGAATGAAATATATATTTCTGAAGAAAAAAGATGGATTAATGTCGATTCCACCTTTGGCTCTACCCTGAGGACAAGCTATTTTGACAACAGGGATTTCAACAAGAATCATGAAAAATTAGAGGAATATTAATTAAGTTTATACCTCCATAAGAACAGAGCCCGGTTAAATTTAAAAAGCTCAGAAAGCATTTTAGCTTTCTGAGCCCTTTTTTGGCCTCTTGGAATGAAATGAAAGAGGCAAAAGCGAAGGGACTCGATGTCCCGAGCTTTTATTGACCTTTTAGAATGAAACGGAAGAGCAAAAGTGAAGTAACTCGATGTAGCAAGCTTTTATTTAATTATATTGTAGTAAGACTAGTTAATCCAGCTTCTCAACCATTACTTCCTGTCCCTTTTCATCAATTGTATAACTGTGATGAATTACACCTTCTGCGATGTCTTTATATGCCCAGTAGTTCACAGGTACATCTGTAAATTCAAGAACTGCACCGTTTAGCGGGCCTCTTTCAAGGGATCTGTTAATTAGTGCTACAGACTCCGATCTCTTAATGCTTGCCTGAGGTCTGAAGGTCTCATCCGGATAGCCTTTTACATAACCTTTAGCAACTAATGTTTCAATATAATTTTTAGCCCAGTGCCCTTCTATGTCCTTTAATTCGACTTTAACATCCGGCACTTCTCCGATCTTTCCGAGCTTTTCAAGGAATTTGTATGTAACTGTTGCAAATTCAGCCTTGTTATAATCTTGTCCGGCATAAAGGTTCCATCCGGATAACCACCAAACAGTTTCTCCTCAGTAACATATTTTATAGCCCATGCCGCCCAGTGGGTGTCTTTTAAATCTTTAAAACTAATAGAAGAATTGTTTTTTGCACTGTTTTCATCCGCGCCTGAAAGTTTTGCAAAGATAACTGCAGCTTCAGCTCTTGTAATGTTATTCTCCGGCTTGAACAATCCACCCGGATATCCTCTAAGGAAAGGTGTATGCTTACCAACAGCACCGCTTTGCGGTATATCTTCAACCGGTTGCTCTGTTGTATTCGGTGTGGTTGAAGGTTTTGGCGAATCTGTTACCTTTGGTGTGCTTTGTGGTGTTCCGGAAGAACCGGTACCGGGATCCTGTGTTGGTGCATTTGTCGGCTTCGCTGTTTCTGATGAGCCCGGTGTAGGCGTTGCCGCCGGAGCGGACGCTTCCATAATTTCCACTTTGCCGTCTATAACTTCAGTATATATTTCTCTCAGAGTATTGTCAGCAACACCTCCTAAGTTCACAAGTTTAATTCGACTTGTCCCGGGCTTTGCATCTTTACTTACTTCCAGCACTATCGTACATAATACGCCATCCGTTTTTATCGATTCGGTCCCCCTACCGGTAGCTTCTGCATATAAAATAACTATGATCTCTTCACTATCCAAAACATTGTAGTCAAAGCTTTCCGAAGGACTTTTTACCAAGTCTCCTGGCTTTATATCTATTATTTCTAAGAGTTCAGCATCATACTGAAGTTCAAAGTCAATATTTGCCACTGCGTTTTCAGGAACATTTTTAATATTTATCGGTACTTCAATCCTTTCACCCGGTCTTGCCTTGCATTGCCAATAATTACTTGCATAGCGTCGGATTGTGCCAAGGAAACAAATGTACACATATTAATACCTGCAAGTATAGCCAAAATTGTTAGTACTGCTAAAATTCTTTTTAGTTTTTTCATACTTTATCCTCCCAAAATAATTAATTATAATTACAAACATTTCAATATATTTTTTATTTCTCGATTATCTCCAACAATTGCTCTTTACCTTGTTCATCCAGCTTGAATCTGTGGCTAAGTACGCCCTCTGCAATGTCCTTGAAAGCCCAGTGTGTTTCAGGAACATCATCAAACGTCTGAGGTGCACCATACAATGGGCCTCTTCCCATAGCTCTGTTTATCATCGCAACACTTTCGGAACGTTTGATATTGTTATCAGGCCTAAAGCTGCCGTCCGGATATCCGTTAATGTAGCCAAGATCCGATAGCTGTTCAATGAATTGTTGTGCCCAGTGACCCTTTGAATCGTCAAATTTGAACTTCTCAATCTTATTTTCTTTAAGGCCTTTCTCAGACACAAGGAGCTTGAATACAACAGTTGAAAATTCAGCTCTTGTTATGTTCTGATTTGGCTTGAACGTTCCATCGGGATAACCGGTAAACAACTTCTTGTATGACACATATTTGATTGCCCAATTTGCCCAGTGAGAGCTATCCAAATCTTTGTACGAAACATTATAGTCTATCTTTGTATTCTCATCAGCTCCCATAAGTTGCAAAATCACAGCCGCTTCAGCCCTTGTAATACTCTTTCAGGCCTGAACAATTTATCCGGATATCCTGTCAAATATGAATAATGTACTCCCACAGCCGCCGGTATATCAGGGTCGGGTTCTACTATTTCCGTTGGATTTGGCTTTTTGGTAGGAGTAGGTGTCGGTGTAGGTGTTGGTGAAGATGAAGGATTAACAACACCGCCGCCCGGACCTCCACCACCAGGGCCGCCTCCACCCGGACCGCCTCCATCGCCGGTTGAATCCGTAGGTGTGACAGTTGCTGTCGGTGTTACGTTTACTATTGTAATCTTGCCAGGCTGAATCACGTCATAATAACCTATTTTTTCTGAATACCAGTCAAATACAAATGTTCCTTTTTTTGCATCAGGCATAGTAATTGTGTCTTCAAACTTGATATTTGTACTGCCCTCTTTAAGCACTTTAAATCCTATTTTAGCAAGAATTCCCGACTCTTCAGGCTTTCCGGCAGCTCTGTAGTCTCCCATATAAGTATAGGTTCTGCCAAAATTCAATATACCCTTGGAAATATCATTTGCAACAAAATACATTGGCTGATATTCATCATTTATCAATATAGTTGCGCCCGTCGGCATTGTTCTTGCAGTAAAGGCATTCTTTGTCTGAGGATCAACAGCTTGCAGCATTTTCGGATCGTATTTGATGTTTACTTGGAATCCACCGAAATTCTTAATGTTATCAATCCTTACTGTTGCTGTTATAATATCCCCACTTTTGCCTCTGTCTTATCAAGTATTATAGAAATACGTCCTTGTGTTATCACCGGTGTCTGAAGTGTTGGAGTAGGGCTCGGTGTTATTGTTGGTGTTGCTGTTGGTGTTGCTGTCGGTGTTGCTGTTGGTGTTGCTGTCGGTGTTGCTGTTGGTGTTGCTGTCGGTGTTGCTGTTGGTGTTGCTGTTGGTGTTGCTGTCGGTGTTGGATCGGGTTCTGAAATAACAGTAATTTTACTTGGTTGTATAACCTTATATCCTTTCATGAGGTTGCCGTACCAATCAAATGCATAAGTACCATCTACCGAGTTCGGCATGGATCCTGCATTCTCCAGTTTTACTGTCGTTTCCTTGGCTTCAAGTACCTTAAATCCTACCTTTCCAATTATTCCAGTGTCTTCTGACTCTCCCGATTCCCTGTACAGAGGTAAACTTAAGTATGTGCAGGCATAATTTATTATACCGGAATCTATTTTATTTTCTATTATTTTCTGTGGAGAATATTTCGTATTTGCAATCAGTTCTGCTCCCACAAGTCCTGTTCTGGCTCCAAAAGCATTTCCTGTTATTGGATCAACTGCTTGCAATACTTCCGGATCATATTTCATGTTTATCTGAATACCTGCCAGGTTGGTCAGGTTGTTTGCTCTTACCGTTGCAACAACTATATCTCCTACTTTTACTTCAGTTTTGTCTAGCTCTAAAGCAATATAAGCATCATCCGGCAAAGATTCGGTTATTGTGATCATGTCGGGTTGAATCACATCATAATCTGTTATCATATATGTGTTCCAATCATAAAGGTTAGTTCCATCTTTTGCGTCAGGCATAGCAGATGTGTTTTCAAATTTAATACTTGTGTTACCTGGCTTTAGTGCTTTGAATCCTATTTTCCCAATAGTCCCGGTTTTTTCAGGTTTTCCACTGGCCTTGTAGTCATCTGTATAGAGATACGTATTGCCAAAGTTTAGAATTCCCTTGCTAACATCATTTGCAGCAATTGGCATAGTTCCGTAGTCCCCATTCAATAATGTCCCGTCTACTACCGGCATTTCGCCACTGCTTGTTATCGGTTTTCCTGTCAAAGGATTGATTGCCTGCAAGACCGACGGATCATATTTTATGTTTATCTGATATCCACAGAAGTTATTGATATTGTCTATCTTTATTGTAGCTATAATTATGTCGCCTACATTGACTTTTGTCTTATCAAGCTCCATTGATATACTTGAATTTTCTGCATAACTTATGTTTGTAAATAGACTGGTTAGAAGCAGCACTATTATTGCAGCTAATGATAATGCATTGTTTTTTTTCATAAAACCCCCCCAATGATATCATACTTTCAAACATTATCTTTAATTCTTTTTATTGTTCATTCAACACCCCCAATATTTTTATTGAATATATTTTAATGAAGGCAATAGCCTCCATCGTTTTTATTACTTACATTGTGCATTCTGCACTATTCGTATATATAATTTGAAAATATTGATTTAATATCGGGATTACAACTTCCCAATCGCATCAGTTAATTTCTATTAATACTTACAACAACTATTTTTAATTTTGTAATTGGATTGAATAGACTGTAACAATAGCGGGAATAAAAGCTGGTAAACTATGAATATGCATCTTTGAAAATAATTATTTGGAAATTATCTTTTGAATTCTGATAAGAAAAGATTATCAAATATCGCAATGCACAACAATTCCTCCCCAGAAAATAAATCGATTACAATAACTAATAGAGCATATTTTAGTCTATATATATGCTTAATAAAATTATCTTTTATATATTTAATTATAAATTAGTTTTGCCAATGTTTCAAGTCATTTTACAAATAATCTCTTGTTTTCGAAGCAATTCGTATCCAATTTCCGTTCCTATTTTTGAATATGAAAAAGCTGTTGCGCAAAAGAATTTAATCTTAGACGCAACAGCTTTAAATTAGGTCATATCAATTTATTACTTCTCAAGTATCTCCACAAGAACCTCTTTCTTGTCTTCATCAATGATGTACTTGTGGTCAAGAGCACCTTCTGCTATATCTTTGAATGCCCAGTATGATTCGTCAACATCAGGGAAGGTCTTCGGCGCTCCATTAAGCGGACCTCTCTCCAATGCTCTGTTAATTAGTGCTACGCTTTCGGAACGTTTTATGAAGTTTTGCGGCTTGAACGTTCCGTCAGGATATCCACTAATGTAACCCAGGCTAGTCAATATTTCTATGTTCTTCTGTGCCCAATGTCCGATACAATCATCAAACTTCGGTTTACTTATATCTATTGTTGCAATTTTACTTATCAATTCCTGACCCTTAACGATCTTCAGGAACTCAAGTACAACAGTTGCAAATTCCGCTCTTGTTATGTTCTGATCCGGCTTAAACGTACCGTCCGGATATCCCTTAAACAAGCCTTGGCTCGATGCATACTTGATTGCCCATGCTGCCCAGTGAGTATCATTCAAATCGGAGTATGGACTTGTATACTGAGCTCCAAAGCTTTCATCAGCCCCAAGAAGCTTAGCAAAGATTACTGCTGCTTCAGCTCTTGTTATATTCCTTTCAGGCATAAAGCTTCCATCCGGATATCCTCTCAAGTACGCTCTATGTTCTCCACCATTCGCACCAGGCATATCAGTTGGTGTAGGCTCTACAATCTCTGTTGGTGTCGACGTCGGCGTAGCTGTTGGTGTAGCTGTCGGTGTTGGTGTTGAAGGTACATATCCTCCACCACCGCCGCCACCGCCACCGCCGCCTCCGCCATCATTTGTTGGCGTTGGTGTAGGTGTAGGCTGTACTGTCTCTGTTGGTGTCGGTGTTGGCTCTACTGTTTCTGTTGGTGTCGGTGTTGGCTCTACTGTCTCTGTCGGTGTTGGTGTGGCTCTACTGTTTCTGTTGGTGTCGGTGTAGGCTCTACTGTTTCTGTTGGTGTCGGTGTTGGCTCTACTG
>NZ_BAVR01000042.1 GCF_000521465.1 Acetivibrio straminisolvens JCM 21531 | reverse complement strand
CAACTAAATTATGGTGTCAATATTTTATATAGCAAAAAAATATTAATTAATCAAAAAAATTTATAAGAAAAAATCGATAATAAAAGAAAAACCTACCCCCAAAAAAATTAGAATTTCGTATTAATAAGAAGAGGGACAAATAAAGAGAATTTTTTAAAGGGAGGATGAAAGATGAAAAAACACTGATGTTCTTATTGGCCTTGAGCCTGATAATCGGTTTGACTGCAAATTATTGCTTATCAGCCGGGCCGGCTTCAACCAAGTATGGGGATCTCAATGCCGATGGAAATATCAATTCGACAGATTACAACTTGGCCAAGAGATACATACTAAAAACCATTTCGGAGTTTCCCATTTCAAATGCAGGTAGCCTTTGATCTTAATGGTGATTCAAAGACTGATTCAACCGACCTTGCTATCCTAAAAAGATATTTGCTGAATATTATTGACAAGTTTCCTGTTGGATCGGTGATTGAGTCGGGAACGCAAAAGGTAAAATATCAGGCGGAGGATGCGACATTATACAAGGCGTTTGAGGAAACAGTAAATGCAGGTTATGACGGCAGGAGTTATGTGAACTATGATAATGAACCAGGAGGATATATTGAATGGAACGTAAATGTATCCAATTCAGGTGCGTATAAGCTCACCTTTAGATATGCAAACGGAACAAGCAATAACAGACCGATGGAGATAAGAGTAAATTCCAATCTGATTGCAGGCAGCCTCGACTTTAATCCGACTTCAGCCTGGACCGTATGGAATGATCAAAGTATAGTTGTAGCTCTAAATAGTGGCAAAAACGTTATCAGAGCAACAGGAATTGCTGCAGAAGGCGGACCGAATGTGGACTACCTTGAGGTAGCTTCAACAAATGAAACACCTGCGCCCACACCTACACCAACTCCTACACCTTCGCCTACACCAACCTATGTTCCGGTTACGCCACCTACCGGTGCGCGTCAGATGGAGAACCTGGACAGAGGTGTAGTTGCGGTAAAAGTTAATAATGGAGTTTTTGTAAGCTGGAGAATGTTGGGTACAGATCCTTCCAATATTTCCTTCAATCTATACCGTAACGGAACGAAGGTAAACTCCTCGCCGATTACAGGTGCGACAAACTATGTGGATACCGCCGGAACCACAAGCTCAACATATACTGTACGTCCGATTATTAACGGACAGGAGTTGGCGGCATCAAAAGCGGCAAGTGTATGGGCTCAGAATTATCTTCAGATTCCTATTCAGGCACCGGGCAGTGCGTACCAGGCCAACGACTGCAGTGCGGGAGACCTTGACGGAGACGGAGAATATGAAATTGTGTTAAAATGGGAGCCGGATAACGCAAAAGACAATTCCCAATCCGGATATACCGATAATGTGTATTTGGATGCTTACAAGCTGAACGGTACACGTTTGTGGAGAATAGATCTTGGCAGAAATATCCGTGCCGGTGCCCACTATACCCAGTTTATGGTTTATGACCTTGACGGTGACGGCAAGGCAGAGGTGGCATGTAAGACTGCTGACGGAACAAGAGACGGAAGAGGAAATGTTATAGGCAATCCAAATGCGGATTATCGCAATTCAAGCGGATACATACTTTCAGGCCCCGAGTACCTTACAGTGTTCAACGGACAGACAGGTGCTGCCATTACAACAGTGGATTATGATCCTCCGAGAGGAAATGTTTCCTCATGGGGTGACAATTACGGAAACAGAGTGGACCGTTTCTTAGCATGCATAGCTTACCTTGACGGACAAAGACCAAGCCTTGTCATGTGCCGCGGATACTATACAAGAAGCGTGCTTGTGGCTTGGGATTTCAGAAACGGAAAGCTTACAAAGAGATGGGTATTTGACGGCAACAATTACAGCGGATATAACGGACAGGGTAATCATAACTTGAGTGTGGCCGATGTTGACGGCGACGGAAAAGATGAGATTATTTACGGGGCATGTACTATTGATGACAACGGAAGGGGATTGTATACCTCCTCAGGACTTGGACATGGAGATGCAATGCATGTAAGCGACCTTAACCCCAACAGACCGGGACTTGAGATTTGGAGCTGCTTTGAAAGTTCCGGCGGAGCTGCTTTGCGTGATGCGAAGACAGGACAGGTTCTGTTTAGGTGGAATAGATCCAGTGATACGGGAAGGGCTTGTGCAGCTGATATAACAGCATCATCTCCGGGAGCGGAGCTTTGGGCTTCCGGTTCTCCACTGTTTAGCTGTACCGGTCAGAATTTGGGCAGTGCTCCAAGTCAGATTAACTTTGTCATATGGTGGGACGGAGACGAGCTAAGAGAGCTTCTTGACGGTACTACGATAAGCAAGTTCGGCGGAGGAACATTACTCTCTGCCAGCGGTTGCGCATCCAACAACGGTACAAAATCAACTCCGTGTCTTCAGGCAGACCTCTTTGGAGACTGGAGGGAAGAGGTAATCTTTAGAACGACGGACAACAAGTATTTGAGAATATACACTACAACAGCGGTAACGAACAGGCGTATTTACACTCTGATGCATGACCCGGTTTACAGATTGGGTATAGCTTGGCAGAACGTGGCATACAATCAGCCTCCGCACACAAGCTTCTTTATCGGAGCCGGTATGGCTGAGCCTCCCAAACCGAATATTTACCTTGTACCATAATAGTGTACGGGATATATGGGAGTAAATGAGGGAGCTGTTGCACAGGCAGTCTATTAAACTGCTGTGCACGGCTCTTTTTCTATATTAGAACAGCTGCAATTCGATTTCAAATTTTTAACACGAAATAAAAGCAAAACCTTTTGAAAAAACTACAGATATGTTGTAATATTATTAAAACAGCATAGGTAACAAGGAGGAAAAATGAATATCGAAGAAATATATTTAAAACGTAGAAAAGAGTATGAAGATAATGCAGGTAAGCTTGAAAGGCGTTCGGGAATGTACAGTACATTGAGGCTTTCAACATTTGCTGCAGGTGTATTTCTAACGGTTCTTGCTTTTATATATTTAAGGAACGTCCATGGATTCATTAGTATGGGGATTTTTCTCATTTTATTTCTTTCTTTGGTTGTGAAGCATCAAAAAATAATTGATGAAGCATCCCGATATCGCATTCTTGCTGAAATAAACAGAAGATGTATAGCGAGAATGAAGGGCTCATGGACAGAGTTTGCGGACAAAGGAGCGGAATATGCCAACCCTGGGCATATGTATTCCAATGACCTTGATGTGTTTGGACATGGTTCTCTTTTTCAATGGATCAATACGACAAATACGTTTTTTGGCAGAGAAGCATTAAGACGTTTGCTGGAGTGCCCCGAAAAGAAGGCTGAGCAAATAAAGAAAAGGCAGAAGGCCATTAAAGAGCTTTCTTCGAAAATTGATTTTTGCCAGAATTTGCAGTGTGAGGGAATGAGGGCACAAAATGCATCAAAAAATCCGGACAGGCTGCTTCAGTTTTGCGAGGACAGGACCAAACTTTTTCGGCATAAACTTATAGAGCAATTGTTTTATATTCTTCCTGAGCTCACTATTCTTTTTATAATAATATGCAGGCTTGATCCTTCGGTTTCGCTGTACATACCTCTTTTTCTTCTTGGTATACAGGCCTTCATAAATATTTTGTGGTATGGCAAAGCAAGCAGTATTCTAAGTCCTGTAAGCCGATATAAAAATGAGATAGAGGCATTTCAGAAGATGATTGAAATGATTGAAAAGGAAGAGTTTGAGGATGAATACCTAAATGAATTGAAATCCAGGCTGTTTGACGGAAAAAGGCCGGCATCGGAGCAGATAAAAGACTTAGAGAAAATTGTAAATGCCATTGATACTGGAAAGGGTTATATAGTTGAGATTATTCTAAATCTATTTTTGTTCTGGAATATTCACTGTGTATTTGTTTTGGAAAGGTGGAAAGCGAAGTCCGGTAAAGCAATACGAAGCTGGCTTCAAACCATAGGTGATTTTGAAGCTCTGGCAAGCCTGGCTCTTGTTGCCAGATGAATCCCGAATGGCCTATCCTGAGATATCGGACCAAGAGTTTATTTTAGTGCCGTTGACATGGGACATCCCTTGATAAATGAGAATAAGCGTGTGAGAAACAGCATAAATATAGACAATAAAATTTGCATTGTGACAGGGTCGAACATGTCCGGAAAAACGACTCTTTTGAGGACTGTGGGCATTAATCTTTTGCTTGCTTATGCAGGAACGGCTGTTTGTGCGAAAAAGATGACATGCTCCGTAATGGATATTTGCACCTCAATGAGGGTTGTTGATGATTTGAGTGAAGGAATATCCACTTTTTATGCCGAGCTTTTGAGAATTAAAATGATAATAGACCACTCAAGAAAGAAGAAGCCCATGATATTTCTTATTGACGAAGTATTCCGGGGAACAAATTCCCTTGACAGAGTCACAGGGGCAAGAAATGTTTTGTTAAATCTTGATAAGGATTGGGTTATCGGAATGATTTCAACCCACGACTTTGAGCTTTGCAATTTGGAGAAGAGCCGAGGCGGAAGGATTGTCAACTACCACTTTATAGAAACCTACACCAACAATGAAATAAAATTTGACTACGTTTTAAGGCGTGGTCAGTGCAAAACCAGAAATGCCAAATATTTAATGAAGATGGTGGGAATAGAGCTTTTGGATGAGTAACCTACGAATACTAAAGCGAAGGGATAAAGAATCATTATGGACGAGAAAGGGAAAAAGCTTTTGGAGGAAGACCTTTACAAGCCTGTCAAGGATTATCTTGTAGGGCTTGGATATGATGTGAAAGGTGAAGTGCGACATTGTGATGTTTCCGCTGTAAAGGGAGACATTTTTCTTGTTGTGGAGATGAAAACCGTTTTAAATCTTGATGTTATTCTGCAGGCAGTATTGAGGCAGAGAATAGCCGATATTGTGTATATTGCGGTGCCCAAAAAGGGTAAAGTTTTGTTTACCCGGAGGTGGAAGAATATATGCCACCTGTTGAGACGTTTGGAACTTGGCCTGCTTTTGGTTTCCTTTAAACAAGACAAGGCTTTTGTGGAAGAAGCGATAAGGCCGGAGCCCTTTGACAGAAAAAAGAGCATAAAACTCTCCTCTGCTAAAAGGAGATTGGTTCTTGAAGAATTCTCAAAACGGCACGGGGATTATAACGTTGGGGGCAGCACCGGGAAAAAGTTAATTACCGCATACAGAGAGAAAGCCTTACAAATTGCGGCACTTCTTGAGTCCAACGGACCTTTAAGCATTAAGCAGTTAAAGGATATGGGGACAGACCCGGACAAGACGGCATCAATACTTCAGGACAATTATTACGGCTGGTTTGAAAGGGTATCTCGGGGAGTGTACAGGCTGACCGGCATAGGAAAAGAAGAGATTGCAAAATACAGAAAACAGGGTCTTTTGTAATTTGTTGACCCTAAAAAAACCGGATGCTATAATTAAATAAACTATTTTTTGGTGGGGTGCATTATTTAATGAATAGAGATAACAGGCCTACTGGAAGACAGAAACGCATAGGAACAGGTACCGGTAATGTGAGCCGGCGCGGCAGTGGGTTAAATACAGGACCTGTGGGTAAACCCGGTGGATATTCGGACAGATCTAAAGGAGCTGGGGCAAACAGGGGAGGCGGTTCCGGCCGAAGCTATGGCAGCGTGGGAGTTATGGTGGCTATGGCGGATATTCGTCCGGCAGACGCGGCAGGTCTTCCGGTTGTTCAAAGTACTTAACTATATTGATATTTATTCTGGCAATTGGATTCTACATATATAATAATTTTGGAGGGAATTTAGAAAACTCAACTTCAACCAACAATTTTCAGACAGGAACGTCATCGGGTTCTAACTATGTTGACAAAGGCGAGTACCCGGTTGTGACCACAGTATCGGAGCTTGCCCGTGAGAAAAGAACTGTTTTAAAGGGCAATGGGGAAGATACGGCAACTGTAATGATATACATGTGCGGTACCGATCTTGAGACCAAATGGGGTATGGCTACTGCCGATTTGCAGGAAATGCTGAATGCTGAGATTTCCGACAAGGTGAATATTATTGTGGAGACCGGCGGAACTTCAAAATGGCAAAACAATACCGTAAGCAGCAAGACCAATCAGCGCTTTAAAGTAACAAATGACGGGCTTAAACTGATTGAGAATAATTTGGGTAAAAAGTCGATGGTTAATCCTGATACCCTTGCAGACTTCATAAAGTATTGCAAGACAAACTATCCGGCGGACCGCTATATGCTTATTCTGTGGGACCACGGCGGAGGTTCGGCCGGCGGCTTTGGCTACGACCAGCATTATCCCAATGATGCAATGAAGCTTGATGAAATTGCTGCCGCTCTCAAAAGGGGAGACTGTACTTTTGACCTTATAGGTTTTGATGCCTGTCTTATGGCTACGCTTGAAACAGCCGTTGTACTGGAACCTTATGCAGACTATATGATTGCTTCGGAAGAGGTTGAGCCGGGAATTGGATGGTATTATACAGGGTGGATAACAGCTCTTTCACAAAATACCTCAATTAAAACCATTGACCTTGGGAAAAAGCTGATTGATGATTATGTAAAGGAAGTAAGGGCAAGAACACCGAAAAGTCAGGCCACATTGTCGCTTGTTGACTTGGCCGAGCTCAAGGGTACCATACCGCCGGCCCTTACAAAGTTTGCAAAATCGATAGACAGACTTGTTACTAAAAATGAATATAAGACTGTATCCAATGCACGGGCCAACACAAAGGAGTTTGCAAGGTCATCGAAAATAAATCAGATTGACCTTGTCCACTTTGCTGAGAATCTTGGTACCAATGAGGGAAAAAAGCTTGCCGAAGCATTGCGCGGGTGTATCAAATATAACCGTACATCGAAAAACATAACAAATGCCAACGGTTTGGCAATATTCTTCCCCTATGGCAATCTTTCAAAGGTGAACTCAATGCTTGATACCTATGAAGAGATAGGCATTGATAAAGAGTACAGTAAATGTATTAGAAGTTTTGCAAGTGTGTCGGCCGGAGGACAAATTGTATCAAGCGGCAGCAATAATATGCTGGATGTCTTGCTTGGAAATTTCCTGGAAGGTTCATCGGGTTCCGGTCAATCTATAACTTCCGCTGCCTTGGAAATTCTGTTGGAGGAATTCTTAAGTTCCGGAAATTACGGCAGGATTACAGGTGGGGACAGTAATGCTTCGGAATGGCTTGATATTGACCTCATGAAGTCCTCCATAGATTATTATAAAAACAACCGATTTGACCCTGCAGCACTTAAGATAACCGAAAAGGGCGGACAAAGGGTTTTGGCGATGTCCGAAGAACAGTGGGGTCTTGTACAGCAGATGGAGTTGAATGTTTTCATAGATGATGGAGAAGGATTTATTGACCTCGGGCTTGATAATGTTTACGAATTCAACGAGGACGGAGACCTGATTATGGAATATGACGGAACGTGGCTTGCGCTAAACGGCAACATCGTAAGCTACTATATGGTAAGCGATGACCGTGACGGAGACACTTATTCAACGAAAGGAAGAATACCTGCGTTGTTAAACGGTCAGCTTGTTGACATTATTGTAGTATTTGATAATGAAAATCCTTATGGAAAGGTACTTGGAGCCCAGATAAGATATGACACGAAGACCGATACCGAAACTTTGGCAAAGGGACTTATTGATATAGTTGCTGGAGATAAGATTGATTTTCTTTGCGACTACTACACTTATGAAGGTGAGTATATAAATACCTATTTCCTTGGAGAGCAATATACGGCAACCGGTGAGTGGGAAATAGAGAATTTGCATCTTGGAGACAGAGATTATATGATGACTTACCGCATAACGGACATATACGGCAATAAGTACTGGACACCGTCTGTAGCAAATTAGCAATACTAATCAAAACAGAAATGTGGTGGGGTTATGATAGAGATTAGAGGAAAATATAATACTGCAAAGGTTTTTACCGACAACGTTGAACAAGAGGCAATGGCCCAGATAATGGAGCTTTGCAATCAGGAGTTTGTCAAAGACAGTGTAATCAGAATTATGCCCGATACTCATGCCGGTGCAGGGTGTACTATTGGAACCACCATGACGATTGGCGACAAGATTGTGCCGAATCTTGTGGGGGTTGACATAGGTTGCGGAATGGAGACCATAAAGCTGAAAAATAAGAATATTGAATTAAGCAAGCTGGATAAAGTTATTCATGAATTTATTCCGTCGGGTTTTGATGTTCGCAAAACGGAACATCCGTATGTCGAAAACATTGATCTTGAAGAGCTGGTATGTAAAAAGCATATAAATATGAACCGCGCGAAGCTGAGTATTGGAACGTTAGGAGGAGGCAACCATTTTATTGAGGTAAACAAAGACAGCGAGGGAAATTTGTATCTCGTGGTGCATTCGGGAAGCAGACACCTTGGAAAACAGGTTGCGGAATATTATCAGGACTTGGGTTACAAGGAGCTTGTGAGTAAAACTGAAGAAATAAAAGCTATTATAGAAAGGTTGAAAGCTGAAGGACGCGAAAAGGAAATCCAAAAGGAAATAAAAAAGGTTAAGCCGCCCCAAATAAACAAGCAGCTTGCATACGTTCAAGGTAAAAGCTATGAGGATTATCTTGCAGATATGAAACTGGTGCAAAAGTTTGCGGTATTAAACAGAAAGGCAATTGTGGATGAAATTGCTCGACGCATGAATTTAAAAATTGAAGAACAGTTTACCACTATCCATAATTATATTGACTTAGATAGCATGATACTTAGAAAAGGCGCCATTTCCGCACGCCAGGGGGAGAAGGTGCTGATTCCGATTAATATGAGGGATGGAAGCCTTATCTGTATCGGAAAGGGCAATAAGGACTGGAACTATTCCGCACCCCATGGCGCGGGTAGGTTGATGAGCAGGGCAAAGGCAAAAGAAGTCATAACTCTTAAGGAATTTCAAGAGTCTATGAAGGGAATCTACTCGACAACGGTCAACAGATTTACTATTGACGAATGTCCCATGGCTTACAAGCCAATGGAAGAAATTATTGAAAATATCCGGGATACTGTTGAAATTGTTGATATTATCAAACCCATATATAACTTTAAAGCAGCGGAATAGAAAAAAATTTGTTGCTAAGTGCTGATATATACAAAAAGAGCCAAACTTGCGGCTCTTTTTTAGTCTGTAATTAATTGTTTTTGATTAAAATTAGTTCATATTGGTATTAATAAAAAGGTATATATCAAAAAAACATCCATTAATATTTTGCGTAAAAAATTTATTGTAAAATGAAGGAAGAGGGGTTGCAGTACTATGAAGAAACATTTGAAAAACAATGTATATTGGGTTGGAAAAGTGGACTGGGAGCTTAAAAGATTTCATGGAGATTCGTATTCTACCCATAAAGGTTCTTCCTATAATTCCTATTTGGTACAGGAAGAAAAAAATGTGCTGATTGATACTGTTTGGGCTCCGTTTGCAGAAGAATTCGTCGATAATCTGGCAAAAGAAATAGACTTGAAAAAAATCGATTATATTGTTGTAAATCATGGCGAGGTTGACCATAGCGGGGCACTTCCGGCATTAATGAAACATATTCCCGACACCCCGATTTATTGCTCGGCAAATGCAGTGAAATCTTTGAAAGGACTGTATCATCAGGATTGGAATTTTCATGTGGTAAAAACCGGAGACAGGCTCGACGTGGGAAACGGAAAAGAACTTGTGTTTGTTGAAATGGCAATGCTGCATTGGCCTGACAGTATGGCTGCTTATCTTACAAAAGACAATATATTGTTCAGCAATGATGCTTTTGGACAGCATTATGCAACGGATATGCTGTTTAATGACTTGGTGGATCAGTGTGAATTGTTCAATGAATCAATAAAATATTATGCCAATATTCTAACGCCTTTCAGCCATATTCTAAGAAAAAAGCTTGATGAGATAATGTCCTTAAATCTACAGATTGACATGATTGCGACAAGTCACGGGATTGTCTGGAGGGACAACCCGATGCAGATTGTTGAGAAATATATGAAGTGGGCACAGGATTATCAGGAAAACCAGATTACAATAGTTTATGATACCATGTGGAACGGAACAAAGAAACTTGCAGAGAAAATATCCGAAGGAATAAGGCAGGCAGACCATAAAGTGACGGTTAAAACTTTAAATCTGTCAAAAAGTGACTATAATGATCTCATTGTGGAAGTGTTCAAGTCCAAAACGGTTGTAGTGGGTTCGCCTACTGTAAACAACAATGTTTTGTACTCTGTGGAAGGCTTTATCAGTTTGATGAAGGAGATGAAATTTAAGAATAAGAAGGCTGCGGCATTTGGATGCTATGGCTGGAGTGGGGAGTCTGTAAAGATTCTTAATGAGCTTATGGAAAAAGCAGGATTTGAAATAATTGATGAAGGGTTCAAGAATCCATGGAATCCTGATGAAGAACAGCAGATTAAGGCCCTTGAGTATGGAAGGAAAATTGCTCAAAAATAGCAAGACCAGTTTACAAACCAAAATTATTTCGATATCAAATTTCATCTGTTTTAATGTGATTAACTGGGACAGCCTGAAATCAAGGTTAATTCCAGTTTTTGTTTTAATTGGAGGATTAAAGTATTGTAAAATGTGTTTAATGAGAGAATTTGGTATAATATTCATATGTTGTCCATTGGATTTTCATTACGTGTGTTGAAAAAAAATAGTTGATTTATGATATATTTTAAATGTGAACCAAGAATGAATGGCAAAATGTGGATGTAAAATTATTGAGAAATTTGAATTGACAGCCCGCAAACCGTTGGGAATAGTGTACTACAAGGCTATGTTGGTAACTCGAAAATATGTGAAAATTAATAAAAAAGGGGCATTTTTTAATGAAATATGCGTAAAAAAGTCTCGTCAAAAAATGCCCGTAAGTCTTGAAAATAGCGGGAAATGTCTTCGAGGGGTTGAAGTGGTACTTCCAGTAAAACAAGGCTTGCTGATTGGTTTTATAGAAAAAATAGACATTCTAAGTATGATATATATTAGACATAAAGAAATTACAAGTCTTTAGAATCCATGTCTTGGCTGTGTCAAAAATAGTATTTTTCATGTACAAATATGAAAAATCCTATATAATATATAACTGTATATGGATAAATTGAATGTGAATAGCAGAAAAAATTTAATAAATCTTGCTGTGTTCCTTTTTATTGCTTTGTTATCGATGCTTCTTATCATGGCCGCAATAAATATGATGGATTTGCCGGGGATTAGATCACGTGGGGGTGAAAATAATAACAAAACTTCGCAAAATGATGGTAACGGCAACAATCGGGATAAACAAAGGAATGAAGGAAACGGTTCGGGGAAAAGTGACAGCCAATATGACTGGAGAGATAGGGCAAAAAGAAGGCGTGAGGAAAGAAAAGGTTTCAATGACAGAAATTATTCTTACGGGCAAAAACCTGAAAGCATGATTCCGGGCTATGGCGAAGACTATGGTGGTGTCATGCCTGAACAAATGCCTAATATTGATATATCCGGTAATGAGGGACTGCCCGAAATGCCTTTTGGAATGGGTGGAAATACGTTGGTTTTGAGAGAGGGCAAGAATCCTCACACACCTGCGTTTGAAGTTTTGGGTGTTCCCAATTATCCTTTCGTGAAGGTTATGACAATGGAAAACTACCTGAATAATCGCTGGATTATGTCAAGTGAAGAACCGGAGTTAAGGTTTTTGTTAGGCGAGAAAATGAACAGGGAGTTTTCGAAAAATTCCGTCAAGATAAAGCCTGTGGAGCCTTCAAAGGGCTATATTCCCGTATTGTCAGGCAACTATGAAATGAAATATGATTTTAGTCTTATGGAGTATAAAAAGTCGGGAGTCTTTTACTCTAATGAGCTTATTGAGAATTTTTATGAAATGGTGTACGAGACTCCGCCGACAGAAGCACAGCTCAGGTATGCTAAAACTGACGGTAATTATGAATATGATGTTTATATACCTAAAGTAGTTGAATTGATAGTAGACGAAGTAATTGAAAATTGCTATAGTGACTATGAAGCAATAAAATTTGTGGAAGAATTCCTTTTGGAAAACTACACCTATGATAATAGTGTGATAAATAATTACGGAGACAAGGATGGGATTAGTGCTTTTCTTTTGGGAGAAGACAGAGTGGGAAATCATCTTGACTTTTTATCTGCATATGCCATTATTCTAAGGGCTGTGGGTATCCCATGCAGGCTTGCATTGGGCTATAAGCTTTTACCTAATGCTCAGTATCAGGTGGTGTATGCCGACCAGGTTTATATTTATCCGGAGATAAAGTTTGAGGACTATGGATGGGTTCCGATGGACGTTTTCTCTTACGATGTATTTTACAATCCGCCGGAGAAAACTATAACCCAAATTACCTTTGCCGATGATACTGCAAGAAGAGGAAATAGTATTACGGTTAGGGGAACTGTTACGGATTCGCTGGGCAATCCCCTTGATAATATGACGGTTCTTATCTATCTTAAAAAATATAAGGAAGAGCCATGTCTGTCCTATTCAAAAGTCAATGTATCTCAGGGCAGTTTTGAAACTGTTTTCAATATAACAGGGGATACTAATGCAGGAAAGTATCATGTTATTGCGGATTTGTTGGAAAATGATATCTACAGGACGTCTTCAAGCGATCCCGAGCTCAAAGTTATTACCGATACTTTTCTTGAGATAGATTCTCCTGAAAATATTTTCGGTAATAAATTCAATTTTTCGGGGAAAATTCTCGACGAATTTTCTTTTGAAGGAGTAAAAGGGCTTGAAGTTAATGTGTCTTTCGAGCACTTGAACTTGGTTGAAACTATTGAATCCGGAGAGGACGGAATACTCTCTGGGGAGATTGAAATTGATATTCCTGAAGATTATCTCTATTTTAAAAACTTTTTTTTTTGCCGGAAGATATTATTTGCCTTATGATGTTGAATTTACAGGGACTGATATTTATTCTCCCTATTCAACAATGAGAGGGTTATATGTGTGGGAAATATACTGGGCAAATGTGTTGATTGTGGTTTTGTCTTTGGCCGGTATACTTTTATGTGTCTTAATTGTATTGAAGAAAAAAGGAATGTTTCACCGGGATAATATCGATTTGCATATCTTGGCTGCTGAAGGGCCGGGAGTGGGTGTGACAACTGATATGATTCCCGAATTGGTGAAAAAAGAAGAGTATAGATTTTATATAGAATTTCCCCAGATAGCGGAAGGTTTGCCCGATGTGTGGGGAGTCGGGGACGGTTTGTCTGTTGTTTTTTATGATAGTGAAGGCAACAAAGGAGAGTTTAAGGAAATATTCCATAAAAAAGGAGAATACAGAATTAAAATATCCGGGGACAATGGCGAACACGGGACAAGAAACATAAGGATAGTTGACTACAGGGAAGAGATAATTGGAATTGGAAAGAACTTTTTAAGAGAAATATCCGAAAGGGTTTTACCCATTAGTGACGTTATGACCTTAAGAGAAGTACTTGATGTAATAAAGCCAAAGATTGTCTCTGAGAGGCATTGGGTTTTGGAGAGCGCTTTCTCGGTGCTTGAAAAGGCTGTATATAGTGATGAAGATGTTGGCAGAAACGATTATGAAAGGTTCTATATTTTTGTTAAAGAACTTAGGCAAAACAGTTCAATCTAAGGTGTTTTGGAGGGGTTGAATGCAGGTAAGAAACAGATTGAATACGGAAGTACCTTTGAATAAATTGGTGATTTATCCTGTAGTTACTTTGCTCTACATGTTGTTTACGGTGATGGTATTCTTTATTCCTGGGGGACCTGGATATAATTTCAGGGAAAACTATTATTGGTTGATATTTCCTTTGGAGATATTTCTTGTAGGGCTTACTTCCATGCAATTTGCCGCCTATTTTTTCAAAGGAAGTTGGGCACAGGTATTAAGCAGATCATGCTTTGTATTGGGAAATGGCATTTCGCTGTTTCTCTTTTGGTTTCTGGCTGCGTCGGATATTGAGACGAAACTGGCAGGCTTAGGAATAATACCGGTGACAGTTTCGATTATTATTTATAAAGTTTCAAGGATTTATGAGAATAGGGTGTATAAAGGTGAAATTATTAAAGTAATTTCATATTTAATAGCGGGATTTTCCGTTTATTTTATGTTTAATATTCTTTGGCCTGAAAGCGAAAGTTATACGGGAGGTTTTAGTTTTTCACTAGGTAGATTAACTCTTTATTCTTTTATTGTACTTTCTTTATTTGAACTTGCGTCATTAATTGAATTGAGCGGAAATCAAAAAGCCTATGGGATGGCGAATTGGTTTCGGTCAAATCATGGAAGCAAGTTTTTTGGTATTTTTATTATCCTGTTTATATTGGTGGATTTAAGGAGGATTGTAATGTCAGGTATGATTTGGGGTGTATGGATTTTTATATTTGTAGTTTTAGCAATTGTTTTTATTATTCTTGCAGTAAAGCTTTGGAATGCTGCCAACAATACTCCGGAGCAAAGGTTAAATAAGCATCTCCAAAATATAAACTTTGACAAGATAAAAGATATTTCCGATATTACGTTGCATATAAATGATTTTGTGTATAATGGAAGCAAAAGCGGACTTATTGCCTGCCTCTTTATAATGACGTACAAAGCAGGGATTCCGATTTGGACGGTAAAAAGAATGATTGCACCTATTGTAGACCACAAGGATCTTGAAATGCCTTCTTTTATGACCAGAAAGGATTACATGGTCATTGAGGAAAGAAATAAACAGAAAAGAATGAAAATTGTAGAATATGTTATTAAAAATTTAGATGTATATGGAAGGGGAAATTATAATGGTTTCGGAACAGCTCCAAACACTATGCAAAAGTATAATTGATGAAGTAGGAAAGGTTTTTGTTGCAGACAACGACACAATTTTAAGAAAAATACTTTGCGGTTTCCTGGCGGGAGGGCATATACTTTTTGAGGACAATCCCGGGCTTGGGAAAACCTTGCTTGTAAAAGTTTTTGCAAAGGTTACGGGGTGTGAATGGAAGAGGATACAGTTTACTCCCGACCTTATGCCTTCAGATATTTTGGGTACAAAGATTTGGAAGAGCAATTCTTCCTCTTTTGAGCTTGAAAAAGGACCGGTATTTACCAATTTCCTTTTGGCGGATGAAATAAACAGGGCGATGCCCAAAACCCAGTCAGCTCTGCTTGAGGCCATGGAAGAGAGGCAGGTTTCGATAGAAGGTACTACTTATTCGCTAAAGCCTCCTTTTATTGTTATGGCTACGCAAAATCCGATAGAGATGGAGGGTACATATCCGCTTCCCGAAGCGCAGATGGACAGGTTTATAATGAAGCTGTCCCTTGGATATTTAGAAAGTGCCCAAAAAGAGTGTGATGTGTTGAAAAGAAGGATTGAGTGGAGAAAGGATGACCCTACCAACGATATAAAGCCTGTAGTTTCGATGAATGAGCTTCTTATGCTCCAGAGTGAAGTGGAAAAGGTTTATGTGGATGACAATATTCTGATGTATATAACGGAGATAGTAAGGAATACCAGGGTCAATCAAAATGTAAAATTGGGTGCAAGTCCGAGGGGAGCGCTGGCTTTGTTGAAGCTGTCCAGAGCCCATGCCCTTATCAGCGGCAGGAATTATGTGATACCCGATGATGTAAAGATTATGGCTGTGGATGCTCTTGCTCACCGTGTTATTTTGCATATTGAGCACATAATGGAAGGAAGGGTTCCTTCGGCAGTGGTAAGGAGTATTGTAAATAAAACGGATGTTCCGAAAAGCTATACAAGGGAAAATGCAGGAGGGCTTCTGTAAATGCCGAAGAATATCTCTAAAGTAAGCATAATATTTCTGTTGCTGATTTGTATAGGCTTTCTTTTGGCCAACAACATACTGATACTTGTTTCCATTATTCCCTTTATGTTAATGGCTTTTGGGTATTATTTAAAAATGCCCAACAGCATTAGAGTAAAGAAGACCATATCGAAGAACAGGGTCACGGTAGGAGAATTACTGGATGTATTTGTAAGAATACAGGTGGAATCGGGATTTGGCTCTATTGAAATATGCGATATTGTGCCCCAGCATTTTGAGTTGGTGGAGGGAACCAATTACTGTGCAGTGTGGAAGAGCTTTGAGCCGAAGGAAATATGTTTAAATTACACTATTCGCTGTACCGCATCGGGTACTTATTCGCTTTCAACCACTAGTTGGAAAGCCAGACATGCTGTCGGTGCTTTTTCGATAAACAGAAAATATTTGACGGACTTGACCGTGGAAGTTACCCCAAGGCTTATTGAGCTTAAAAAAGTGAGGGGTATGTCTACGGTGTGCAAGGTGCCAATGCCGGAGGGTGCCTTGGCAAGTATGGGAATGACAACCCAGGAATTTAAGGAGCTCAGGCTCTATTGTCCGGGAGACCCTTTCAAGTCAATAAACTGGAAGGTTACGTCGAGAAATTTGGTTAGGGGTAATGTTTGGCCTGTGGTAAATGAGTTTGAGAAGGAAGGAAAGAAATCTGTGTGGATATTTCTGGATACGTCCAGAATAATGTCCTTCGGTTCTAACATAAAGAATGTTAAGGAGTATTCTGTTGAGGCTGTAAACAGTCTTAGCGACTATTATATAAATCACAACTGCAGTGTATCTTTTCGTACTTTCGGCGGAAATAACATATTTGTAAATCCAGGGTCCGGAAGACAGCAACATTACAGGATTTTAAGGGAGCTTATGAAAGTAAGAAATTTCACCGGTGTATCCAAAAAAAATCCCGAACAGGTGAAAAATCTGGAGGAAGCTGTGTATTCGTGCAGAAGTTACTTTAGCGGGTTGAGGCCGATGTTTGTAATTGTTACAAGATTTTGCACGAAAAACTCGGAAGAAATTTTAAGAGGTATAAACCTTATGTCAAAATATACCATGCACCGGAAGGGCTATGTTCCCAGCATAATGCTGATAAATATAATGGGTTATGGTCTTATGGTTGAAAATCAGAATGAAATGTTGGCAGCCGATCTTCTCGAAGCCATGAACAAGGTGCTTTCGGCAAAGATTAGAAAAAGCTGCATTTGGATTGACTGGGATCCGAACAAAGAAAGCCTTACAGGTGCATTATTGAAACAGGTGGTGACTTAAAGCGTGAAAACATGGATATTGCCGGCTCGAATTGCGTTTTCAATTGCGGCCTATGCGTTGGCGTATATTCTTTTTGCATATTCATCCGTTTATCATGAATTTGCACTTTTGTTTAAAACGCAAAACAGAGCCTTCATAATAATAAATATTGCAGCTTTTGTTATAATCGGGCTTTGCTATAAGAGGTTTGAAAAAGCTGTTTTTGTAATATGCATAATTTTTGCGTCACCTTCTGTATTGACTCATTCAAAATTATTCAGAAGTATGTCGCAAAGTACGGTATATGTACAGTATTTTTCACCCCATTTGATTGCTCTTTTATTTTTTACGGTTGTTGTATTCTTGCTGGCTGCAAACAGACTTGAAAGGCTTGACAGACAGCATGAGGAAATGGTATCCGGCGGTGCATTGGAAGCCGATGTGGAGTTAATTACCCTTAACAATATCAAGATGTATTCCGCATTTCTTGCTGTGGCTTTACTCAGTGGACTTGTTCTTATTGCTTTGGGCTATTTAGCAACCCAAATAAGAGTATCATGGCCGATTATAATTATAATGGTGGTAATTGGTATTGTGCTGGCTTTGGGATGTGTACTGTATTTGTACAGAAGGTGGATAAAGAAATAGTATATTTTATGAAAAAATATATATGTCCTGTAATGTTTATGGTATAATAAAAAAGAGTTTACTTTCATTTTTCGAGTCTTTTTAAATCAATCCGTGTCATTATATTCGTATACATAATATGGATTATTATTATGCTTCGATAGGGAATTTTGCTCAAAGAACAATAGAATAAAGAAATCGGAACGGCTTTACCAAAAAATATGATTAAGGGAGAAGCGTCATGAAAAAACGCAGAACTATTGGTTTTTTGGTTAACGATATAGATGTAAGCTATTCTAATCTAGTCTATCTGATGACGAAAAAAGCTGCTGAGAAATATGATTGCAATCTAATAATCTATGAAGGCAGGTCTTTTAACAATTCTTCCTTGGCGGACAGTCAGCATCAAATATCTTATAGCTTTGTTGACAATACCCGGCTGGACGGAATAATAATGACAAGCGCTCCTATTGCAAGCTATATTTCCGATGAGGAATTTGTTGAGTTTTGCAAACGTTATGAAGGAATACCCCTGGTGTCATTGGGAATTGTTGTTCCCAACGCTACCAGTATTATTATAGACAACAAGCAGGGAATGAAAAGTCAAATAACCCATCTGATAAAGGATCACGGTTTTAGAAAGATTGTTTTCGTATCCGGACCTCCAACCAATATGGATTCTGTTCAACGCCTGGAAGCTTACTATGAAGTGTTGGGTGAAAATAATATTGATGTTGACCCCAGCCTAATATTTACCGGAGATTTTCTGGCACAATCCGGATATGATATCATGAAGGAGATAATAAAGGACAGCATTGAGTACGATGCAATAGTTTGTGCAAATGATGAGATGGCCTTGGGAGCAGTAAAATGCATAAGGGATTTAAAGAATACCCATAATCTGGATTTGGCAAAAAAAGGCGTAATATGCGGATTTGATGATTCCGTTACATCTCGTCTCGTTAAGCCTTCTCTGACTACAGTGAGGCAGCCTATTGAAGAAATGTGTTTTTGTGCAGTAGAAAGTCTGCTGAAAAAAATAGAAGGAGAGAAGGCGGAAGATGTAATCAGACTTCCTTCTGTTTTGATCAAGAGGGAATCCTGCGGCTGTAAAGATGTAAGCGAAGCAAGTTTTGTGCCGGACAGCAGTCTAAGGCTTGTTCCCGGTCAAAGGATACATGAAAATCTACAGACATATTCCCTGGACGAATTGTTTGACTGCGTGACCAGAACACTGAAACTTTGCTATATTAGAAGCTGCTTTATTTTCAAATACTGTGGCGGAACTTTGTTGTATGATGTTGATTCTATCTTTTACGGCAATTTTAGTATTCCTGAAAATTCGGAATTGATATATGCTTACTATAATGACGAGAGAGTGACTATTGAAGACAGTTCAAGATATATTAAAACGAAAAACATTGTACCGGATCAGTTTTTTATGGAAGACAGACGATATACGTATATTGTTAATCCATTGTTTTTTAATAATGAGCACTTTGGTTATGTGTGCTTTGAAGCGGTAAATGACGATGTGCTAAACTTTGAGCCTATCAGGGGACAGATAAGCAATACCCTAAATGGTGCGCTAATGCTTATGGAAAGAGCAAAGATTGAGGAAAGTTTTAGGGAAACTGAGCGTCTTGCTTCATTGGGGCAGTTAATCGGAGGAATTTCCCACAATCTTATGACCCCGATAATGTCTATATCAGGAGCATGCTTTGGATTGGAAGACCTTGTGCATGAATACATGGCATCTATAGAAGACCCCTCTGTTACGGTGCAGGATCATAAGGAGATTGCCAAGGATATGCTCGATTGGATATATAAATTAAAAGAATACAATTCGTACATGTCAAATGTTATTACCACAGTCAAATCTCAGGCTGTTCAGCTAAATTCCGACAATGTTAACGAATTTACAATCGAAGAACTTGTAAACCGGATTAATTTTATAAAAAATAATAACACCAAGATGAGAAAAGCCATTTTAAACTATAGAGTTGATATTGATAGTAAAACAATAATTGAAGGAGATATATCGAATTTAGCGCAGATAATTGAAAACCTTTTGATTAATGCAGTGCAGTCTTATGAAGGTATGGACAATAATGAAATTGTTATCGATTTTCATATATTGAAAGATGGAAACAGGGTTAGATTTGTTGTCAGAGATTACGGAAAAGGTATATCCGAAGAAATAAAAGACAGGCTGTTTAGGCGTATGGTAACCACGAAAGGAAAAGACGGAACGGGGTTAAGTCTGTTATTATCCTATTCTACAATAAAGGGTAAGTTCGGAGGCGAATTGTGGGTAGAGTCAAAAGAAAACTTTGGAACTACATTTTATATATCAGTACCCATGACTAACAATGGATGATTATACAAACTTTGGGTTTGAAAAGGTACGTGGTAAAAAACTTTATATTTTTTGACGAAAAAATATTAGTAAGTCATCGGATTACTTATCATACTATTAGGAGATGATCGTTTTGATGGAGTTGAAGGAAATTCTAAAAATGGGTGTTGATAATAAAGCTTCCGACATACATTTAACTGTGGGCAGGGCTCCTTCTTTCAGGATAAACGGAAGAATGAAAACGCTTGATGATAATATACTGTCGCGGGAAGATACAATGAACTATGCCAAGGAATGTTTGGACAAAGAAAAGCTTGAGCATCTTATGGCTGTGGGAGAAGTTGATTTTTCAATGACAGTTCCGGGAATTTCGAGGTTTAGAGTGAATATCTTTTTTCAAAGGGGCTCGGTGGCAATAGTATTCAGGATACTTGCATCAACAATACCGACTCTGGATTCTCTGAATCTTCCCGAAGTGGTTAAGGATATTTGCAAGATTAAAGAAGGCTGATACTGGTAACCGGTCCTACGGGAAGCGGTAAATCTACCACTATGGCCTCAATTATTAACGAGATAAATGCATCAAAAGAAGGACATATCCTAACTCTTGAGGATCCTATCGAATACATTTTCAAGCATAATAAATGCGTTGTGAATCAGAGGGAAATATCTCAGGACAGCAAATCCTACGCCAATGCTTTAAGGGCTGCTCTGAGAGAGGACCCCGATGTGATATTTATCGGGGAGATGAGGGACAACGAGTCGATAAGTATTGCGGTTACAGCGGCAGAGACAGGACATTTGGTTCTTTCAACCTTGCATACTTTAGGTGCGGCAAAAACTGTGGACAGGCTTATTGATGTTTTTCCGCCCCATCAACAGCAGCAGATAAGAGTGCAGGTTTCCAGTGCTTTGAAGGCAGTTATATCTCAAAGATTGATTCCCGATATTGAACACAAGTAGAGTTGCGGCTCTGGAAATAATGATTGTTACTCCGGCAATCAGCAATCTCATTCGAGAAGGCAGAGTGGCTGGAATTACTTCAATGATTCAGACGGGTGCATCGCAGGGAATGCAGCTTCTCGACAAATCTATAGCCGATCTTTATCAGCAAGGGCGCATATCAAAAGAGGATGCATATGAGTACTGTGTCGATAAAGAGATTTTAAGAAGATACATAGGGTAGTGTTGTCAAAAAAAGTACTGGGTTGGAATTTTCATAATTGCAAATTAACCTTATTAGTTGTATTATTAAATTAGAATTTCTAGTAAATATGGATTTTTTGAATATTTATTTTGGGGGAGAAGTTTTCGATGAGAAAAGTATATTAAAAAAGGTTGTTTGCTTGTTTGTAATTTTATGTTTTGTCACTGTATCTTTCAGTACTTCGATTTTTGCTGCGGACAATGAAAGCGTAATTTTAGGCGATATCAATGGTGATTCCAAAATAGATTCAATCGATCTTTCATTACTGAAAAAGTACATACTTAAAATAATAAATGATATTCCCAACGAAGGTATCAAGGCAGCTGATGTAAATGCTGACGGCGAAGTAAATTCTATAGATTTTTCTTGGCTGAAAAAATACTTATTAAGAGCAGTCAAAAAGCTTCCGGGAGATGTGGAAAAAAGTGCCGGTAGTATCATTCAGTTTCAGTCCGGTAATGCACATTCGGTAATTTTAAAGAATGACGGAACGGTATGGGTTTTAGGAGACAACAGAAGGGGACAGTTGGGACTTTCGGAAGTATCTTCTTTAAATGAGCCTGTTATGATAACCGGTCTTACCGGAGTAAAATCAGTGACGGCAGGTTTGGAACATACCTTGGCATTAACTGAAGACGGTACTTTATGGGCATGGGGTAACAATTACAGTCTTCAATTAATAGATTATACTGAAAGGGATCCTGACACGGGAGAAAGGTTCATAAATACTCCAATTAAAGTTGAGACTCATTCGGATGTCAAGTATGTGACAGCGAATTATTCCCGTACCCTTGTAATAAAGAATGACGGCACAGTTTGGCTGCATTCGCTCCCTCCTATAAAAAATTCCAAGGATTCCGATTATATATCGTGGGAAGTAAAAGGTTTGGTAGATATAAAGATGGCGGATATAGGAATAGGGCATATAGTTACATTGAGAGAGGATGGAACTGTATGGACCTGGGGGGAAAACGTTTGGGGACAACTTGGAAATGGTGCGCAGCAGCACCACAATATTCATAGTTATAGTTACTTTGAACCCAGTCAGGCAAAAAACCTCACGGATGTTGTTGCGATAGCTGCAGGAGAGACTCATTCGGTAGCATTAAAGAGTGATGGAACTGTATGGACCTGGGGCGGAAACTTCTACGGTGAATTGGGAAACGGCACAACAACTTATATTTTGGAGCCTCGAAAGGTTGAAGGCTTGGAGGATATTGTAGCTATTGATGCGGGAAGCAGTCATACAGTGGCACTAAAAGCTGACGGAACGGTATGGGTATGGGGTAAAAACAGCTTTGGTCAGCTTGGAAACGGAACGACCATGAGAAGTACTGTTCCGGTAAAAGTGGAAGGACTTAATGGAGTTATAGGGATATATGCGGGTACAGAGTGCACGATAGCATATAAAAATGACGGAACTGTATGGGCATGGGGCAAAAATGATTTTGGTCAATTGGGTGACGGTACCTTTGAAAACATACTTAGACCTGTAAAAGTATTCGATAAAGAGTAAAATGGGAGGAATTACATAAGTGAGTTTACAAAATAGATTTAAGGGTTTGCATTACAATTCACCCGTTATACTTACAATGACGCTTTTGTCGCTGGGGGCGTTGATATTTCAAAGCCTTACAGGCGGACTCGCAACTTCGCTGCTGTTTTCAGTCTATCGCAGCAGTCCCCTAAATATATTCTTTTATTTCAGGCTCTTCGGACATATACTGGGACACGCGAACTGGGAACACTATATGAATAACTTTCTTTTGATTTTGCTCCTTGGGCCGATGCTGGAAGAGAAATACGGCTCGAAAAGGATTGCCTTTATGATTGCGGTAACAGCTGTGGTTACGGGACTGGTAAACATACTTCTTTTTCCCAATACTGCTCTTTTAGGGGCAAGCGGTGTAGTCTTTATGTTTATACTGCTGAGTTCTTTTGTCAATTTTGAAAAGGGAAGAATACCCATAACCTTCATACTTGTTGTTGTGATTTATCTGGGAGGGGAAGTTATGAACGGTATTTTTGCCAAAGATAACATTTCTCAGCTGGCCCATTTGGTGGGGGGAGTTTGCGGAAGTGTATTTGGCTTTAAATGGGGAGAAAAAACGTCTTTGTAGCTCAAAAAATCCGATAGTAAAAATATTTTTTGCTTTAAGGCCGCCCGATAAAGAGTTTGGGTGGCTTTTTTATGCCATTTTAGCTTAGTGAAATTAAATTTTTGGGGATTAACATTAAGTTAACAGTATAATCCCATTATTGTTAACATTATTACTCTAATAATATCGGTCAAATTTTCCGAAATAATTATAAAGAGGTAATTAAATTTTTTATGGTCTTTACGTGCGGCTTGCAATTTGGTATGACACTCCAAAAAATAGGGGTAAGTGAGGGATAGAATATGAAAATGACCGGAATTATAGTTGAAATACGCAAAGATAGAGCGATTGTTCGGACAGACGATAATAAATTGATAGCCATAAAAAAAGCGATGATATGGTGGTAGGCAAAATAATAAGCTTTGATGAAGGGGATGTATATAAAGAAGAACGCAAGGTATATAGGTATGCACCTTCGAGCAAACGTATGGAAAAATCATCTAGAGCCAGCAAAATTAAAGGCTTTTCAAGGGTAAGCAATATCAAGGGCTTTTCCCGTGTAAACAACATTAAGAATTTCTCGCGCATATCGGGAAGCAAGGAATCTTCCGAAAAGTCCTCGCAGGAATCTAAAGTGGTGGACTTTTCAAGAGTAGTGGATTTTTCAAGAGTAGTGGACTTTTCACGGGTGTCAAACAGTAAGAAATCCGAAATAAAGAATTTCTCACGCATAAGCGGTATCAAGAATTTCTCAAGGATAGCATCGGTTGCAGCTGCTTTTGTGCTGATATTCCTGTTCGGCCGCAATGTTATGTTAAACAACGGTTCGCGCAGTGAATATGCCTATGTAAGCGTTGATATCAACCCGAGCATTGAATTTGCGGTAAACAGCAAACATAAAGTCATTGGTACATCTGCAATAAACCAAGATGCTTTAGAACTGCTGGAGAGTCTTAACGTAGAAGAAAAAGATTTGAAGTCTGCCATGGTGACAGTTCTTGAAAAGGCAAAATCGCTAGGCTATATTTCTGATGATGATACGAACTATGTGCTTGTTTCCATGGCCTTAAACGATAAAAACAAGAATACGGAAGCGAAAAGAGATGAAAAGCTCGATGAGCTTAAAGAAAACATAGAGCAGGGAATGGAAGAAGCGGGTAATGATACTATTATACATAAGACGGTAACTGTGAGCTTCGAAGAAAGAGAGAAGGCTTTGGAAAACGACATGTCGATGGGAAGATATTACCTCTACTTGGAAGCAAAAGAAAAAGGTATTGATGTTACTATCGACGAAGTAAAATCTGCGAAGCTTTCTGAATTGATAGTAAAAATTGAGGATGATTCGGAGCCGGTACCAACGCCTTCGATTACACCTACTCCGTTGAAGTCGCCCGAACCTTCACCGACTCCGGTGCCAACACCTTCGCCATCCGAAACAGCACCGACAAATTCACCGGTTGCAAGCAAATCTCCGGATAGTGGGCCCGAGCTTGGGGCAAAAGAGATTGCGGCTTTGGGTGAAAGCGTGGTTTTAATAACGGCTTATGACGAGAACAAGAAGGTTATTTCGCAGGGCAGCGGTTTCTCTGTTGGGGCAGGGCTGTTTGCTACAAACTATCATCTGGTTAAAGACGGTGTGGTTATAAAAATAACGGCGAATGACGGAAAAGTATATGATGTTGACGGAATTGTAAAATATGATAAAACAAGAGATTTGGCTATAATAAAGGCTACAGTTGATACCGGGGTGAAGCCGCTTAAGATTGGTTCAAAAACATCGTTGGTAAAAGGCGGCAAGATTGTGGCAATAGGAAAGTCAACCGGTCTTAAAAATACTGTGTCGGAAGGAAAGATAAACGGGCTTAAGATTGAAGGCTTTGCCGACGCAATTGATTTAACGGCTTCAATTTCAAAGGAAAGCTCCGGCGGACCTGTATTTGACATGAAGGGTAATGTTGTGGCAGTAGCGACTTATGGAGTATCAAAACAAGGCGTCAATGCTGCAATTCCTGCAGACTATGTGGCAGACTGGGTGAAGGAGCTGGCCAAATATTCCTTTAACAACATCAAAATTGTTAGAAAAACCTTGGTGTTTGACAGTGACTTTGAGTTGAATTTTGCAGTTTACAAGATTATAAAGGCACTGGAAAATGAAGATGTTACCGCATATTTTGAATGCATGACCGATGAATTGTATAAAGATGAAACAAAAGAAAATCTGGAGGTTTTATTTGCAACCTTTGATCTTGCATATAATGTAGAGAGCCTCAAGGTTATTTCAAAAAGTGATGAACAAGCAAAAGTAAGTTATGTTTATACTATAAACAAGGAAAGCGGTCCGAATTTTAAGAATTACAGAATAACCGGAGAATGCACCTTGTAAAGGTTGGCGGCACATGGAAAATCAATGATTCAACGGAAAAGAAGGAATATATATAGTAGTCGGGCAATAAGAAAAGCTTTACCGATAATATTCTAATGTTTTATTTGATAAAGAATACTCGCTTTGGTATAATCATTAGAAAACCGAGTTTTGTAGAGGTGGATAATGAATAATTACAAAGCAGTATTCTTTGATTTTGACTATACGCTGGCAGATTCATCCAAGGGTGTTATAGAATGTATTAACTATGCGCTGCAAAAAATGGGTTATCCTAAATCTTCGCCGGAAAGTATATGCAAAACAATATGTCTTACACTGTCCGAAGCATATAGGGAACTAAGCGGAGATACCTCCGATTCAAATGCCGAACTTTTCCGTCAATACTTTAAAGAAAGAGCAGATATAGTTATGTGTGACGGTACTATAGTATATAATACTGTTGAAAGTGTTTTGAAGAGACTTAAGAGCATGAACCTAAAAACAGGCATTGTCTCAACAAAATACAGATACAGGATAGAGGATATATTGAAAAGAGACGGACTTTTACAGTACTTTGATGTAATTATCGGCGGAGAAGATGTTGCAGCCCCTAAGCCGGACCCGGAAGGCTTTTGAAAGCCATGTCAAGTTGGATGTCAAAAGAAAGAAGCTCTTTTTGTGGGAGACAGTACGGTAGATGCAAGGACTGCAGAAAATGCGGGCGTGGATTTTGTAGCGGTTCTTACAGGAACAACAGGAGAAAATGAGTTTTTAAAGTATAATCTTTGCTCTGTAATTAAGGATTTAAGTGGTTTGCCGGATGTATTTATGTTATAATCAAATATATATTTAATTTTGAGTGAAAAGTACCTTGAGATGATGGGAGGAAATTCATATGAGTATAAATGAAATGGCATTTCAGGTCAAGGAGGCTTCTATTAGGCTGGCAGCAGCAGGTACCGAGTTAAAGAACAAAGCTCTTTTAAATATAGCAAGGTTGTTAATGGAAAGAAAAGATGAGATTATAAAAGCAAACAATGAGGACTTACAGAGAAGCAAAGAGGAAAATCTTGCGGAACCTCTTCTTAAAAGGCTGAAATTTGATGATGCCAAAATTGCGGATGTGATAGATGGTATTAACAGCTTGGTAAAGCTGGAAGATCCGGTGGGAAAGACCCTTCTTTCCACTGAGCTTGACGAAGGATTGGAGCTCTACAAAGTTACATGCCCCATAGGAGTAGTGGGAATAATTTTTGAGTCAAGGCCGGATGCCCTTGTACAGATTTCCACGCTTTGTCTAAAAAGCGGAAACGGTGTTCTCTTAAAAGGAGGTTCTGAGGCAAGAGAGACCAATAAGATACTTACTGAAATTATTGCTAAGGCTACTGAAGAGGTTGGGATTCCTTCAAACTGGATAAAGCTTTTGGAGACAAGGGCAGATGTAAACGAAATGCTCAAAATGGACAAATATATTGACCTTATCATTCCAAGGGGCTCAAATGAATTTGTCAGATATATTATGGATAATTCCAATATTCCTGTAATGGGTCACGCAGATGGAATATGCCATTGCTACATAGATGAGGATGCTGACATTGACATGGCAGTTCGGATTGTTGTGGATTCTAAGACCCAGTATGTTGCTGTCTGCAATGCAACGGAGACATTACTGGTTCATAGAAGTATTGCACCGGGGATTCTGCCTGAGCTAAAAAAGCTTTGGACAGCAAAAATGTGGAGCTTACCGGTTGTGATGAAACACAGAAGATTATCCCTGTCGCACCGGCAACGGAAGAGGACTGGAAAACAGAGTATCTTGACTATAAACTGTCTGTAAAAGTAGTGGGGGATCTGGATGAAGCTATAGAGCATATCAATACCTACGGTTCGGGACATACCGACAGCATAATCACAAACAGCAAAGAAAAGGCAGCAATTTTTATGTCTCTTGTAGATTCGGGTAATGTATTCTGGAATTGTTCCACCCGCTTTAGTGACGGGTTCCGGTATGGCTTTGGTGCGAGGTGGGAATCAGTACCGCCAAGATTCATGCGAGAGGACCCGTAGGACTTGACGGATTGCTGATTTACAAATACAAGCTGATTGGAAATGGCCATATTGTAGAGGACTATGCCAAGAGGACAAAGAGTTTTAAACATAATAAAATGAACAAGCAATTTCCTTTATAATAGGTTATCTTATAATTTATTATAGACATATATTATAGACCTTTTAGGGTTGAGTAAAGCCCTGCAGAGTCACTTTATAGTGATTTTTGCAGGGTTTTTTACGTAGAATGTAACAAATATAGTCTGGTATACATAAGATGTATTAGATTTTCGGTTTTATGGCTTGAATTTTTGTAAATACCGCTATTTTGTGTATTATGTACCCCTTAAAGGTGTATAGGAGGAGGCAGTATGAATTATAAGGAGATAGAAGAACTGAAATCTGCACTGACTGATATGATGAAGAAGGGCTGTATACTCACGATTCCAGCCTTTAGAACAGGGGGCAGAATTGTTAGTGTTGGGTTTAAGCCTTATTGGACAAATCCTGTCGATTCAAAAATAGAAAAGATTGAGATAAATTTAATAGACAGCAGGGGGAGAATAATACCCTTAAATATTTACAATATTATTGGCTATAAGCTCGCTTTCCTTGATGATAGGAACGTGGAAGATTCAAAAAACATCAGTCTTGATATCCATTCGTATACTAATGCCAGAAGCAGAAACTCGGAAGAATATGACACTCTGCATCTTGAAATAAGTGAAATATCCGATGAGTGATTTAAAATAATGTTACCGTGACAAGTAACCTTTGAAAACAGATTAACATAATATGTATCAAGGCGACTAATTGAAAATAAAGTAGAAAGGTGGTATAAATAATGGCTGATGAAACCAGAGGCTATGGAGACGTAAGTTTAGCAGCTTTACTGTCAAAGTATATTGGTGAAACAGTAACCATATTTACAAAAAGCGGAGGACAATCCGGTGCAGGTTTTACCGGAGTTATTCTCTCAGTAAACGATTGCTTTGTACGTCTTATTACAAGAATTGGGCCTCCTCCGGCATGTTCCCTCGGCAATGCATGTTCAAACTTTAATGTAGGCTATGATTATAAGAATCCGGTTGGATCATATGATTGCGGTCAGGGTCTCGGAAAAGGCTATGGCGGTTATTCTCATGGCTATGTGCAGCCTGCCAGTGAACTTGGAGCAGTCTCGGCCGGCGGATGGAATGGATATCCGGTATACACTGTTGGCTCAGTGACTGATATCCCAATATCGGCAATAGTATCTTTTGTACACAACGCAGTATAATCTATCTATTTACAGAAAAGCCCGGGAATGATTTGTTCCTGGGCTTTGGTATTTTTATCATATTATTAATTCAATTTGGTTATTGACAAAAATCTTCCATGCTATTAAAATACTTATAATTAATCGATACAGTTCTAAAATGTATCGATACACATATAACAATAAAGGGAAATCTGTATGCATTAATAATGCAATACGGATAGAAAATGATTAAATACAATAATAAAAGGGAGAGGTGGATTATAATGATCAAACCGTTAATAATGACTCCAGGACCTACTTATGTTCATGTAGATGTAAGAAGAGCCATGATGCAAGAAGTGGGGAATCCGGATGTGGAGGAGAGATTCTTTGAATTTTACAAGGAAACATGCGAAAGACTCAAAAAACTTCTAAAAACCAAGAATGATGTAATAATATTGTCGGGGGAGGGGATTTTAGGACTCGAGGCTTCCTGTGCATCAATCATTGAGCCGGGAGACAGGGTTTTATGTATTGACAACGGCATATTTGGAAACGGATTTGGTAGTTATGTAAAAATGTATGGGGGAGAAGCTACATATTTGAAATTTGACTATCGCGAGGCTGTTGACTTAAATGTGATTGAAGAGTTTCTTAAGAAGGACCACAACTTTAAAGCAGCAACCCTTGTGCATTGTGAAACCCCTTCAGGTATAACAAATCCTGTAGCGGATATTTGTAAAGTACTCAAAAAATACGGAATTTTATCTATTGTTGATTCGGTTTCTGCTATTGGAGGAGAACCTTTGGAAACAGACGAATGGGATATTGATATTGTTCTGGGAGGTTCTCAAAAATGTATTTCCGCACCGCCCGGACTGACCTTCTTAAGTATTAGCCAGGATGCATGGAATGCCATATTGAAAAGGAATACGCCGATAATAGGTTATTACTGCAACTTGTCTGTATGGAAAAGCTGGTATGAGGACAGGTGGTTTCCGTATACTCAGCCGGTCAGCGATATTTATGCACTAAGAACTGCTGTTGACAAGCTCTTGCAGGATGACATGCGCATTGAGAGGCACAGAAGCATTGCAAACACAGTAAGAACAGCTTTGGTAAACAGCGGATTGGAATTATACCCTAAAAATGGCTTTTCGAATACGGTTACAGCTTTTTATGTGCCTCAAGGAACAACTTTTGCCGATATATACGATATGATGCTTAAAGAACACAATATATTAATTGCAGGGTCATTTGGGTTTTTAAAAGACAAGGTAATACGAATTGGACATATGGGGGAAAACTGTTATGAATATAAGGTGTTGAAGACCCTTAATGCATTGGATAATACATTAAGGAATCTGAATATAGATTTAAAAAACGAATTGCATAGTCCGTGGCAATATGTTCCTGCATTCAATTCCCATTAGTGAAAGAGGAGTTTTGATAGTGGTGTCGAATATGGTTTTAGATAGAAAAATCAAATCAAAAGTAAGGTAAAGCAAAACATGTTTTATTTTTTTATTCATTTCTGTGTGCAATAAGGATTGAGAGTTTTTTGCAAGGATATTTTTCTAAAGGAGCAGTTCGTGTAATATATACCAATTTTTAATGAAAAGGCGGGTAATGTATATGAAGGAAATTACGCTAGCAAGCCATGCCAGAAGGGTAAACAAAGCTCTTTTATTTATTTTTTGGCCATATTTCTTGGTATGCATTGTTTTGGGAATGACTATGTCTACACCAAATACCTTATTTACTGTCGAAAGTATTTCGGTGTTGATTTTTGCAGCTGGGATGATTGCTTCAACAGTTTTCTTTGTCAAAAGGAAATATAATGAAATTATAGGTCTGATTTTATGTTTGTCGGTTATGGTTTCGCTGGCGACTATTTATTTTTCACCCAATTCTGTAGTAGAAGATACGATGATTCTTGTATTGGTTATACCCGCATGTGCTATGACCCTGTATTTAAACAAGAAGAATTTTATCATTTATGCCGGTTGCTTTAATTTATTCTGTATAATTATTGAGGCAATGAACGGAGCAATGGGTACGCAGAAATTTATATCAGATTTGGTTAAGATTGATTTTGTGATGTTGGTTTTATACTTTGCTACTAAATGGGGGAGTGAAATAATCCATCATGCAGTAGAAAAAGGGAAAAATGCAGGAAACATACTGGAGGAATTGGAGAATACAATAAATCTGTTGAAGAAAAATACCGTATCTCTCAATCGTGATATAACTAATTGCAACACAGTTTTACAGATTATTAAGGAATCCGGGGACAGTGTTGCACTGGCAGTAGAAGAGGTTGCGAGAGGCATTGGCGAGGAAGCGGAAAGTGTCAGCAACATTAACGTTATGATGCTGGATGCGGATAAGTTGGTGGCTGATACGGCAACCATTTCAAGGGAAATGGCCAATGTCTCCGTTTCAACTGTTCAGGTTGTAAATGAAGGTGCGAAAGAAATAGGGGAAATGAACCGGCAAATGGATATTATTAACACTGCGGTTAGTGAATCCTATTCTACAGTATTGAAACTTCAGGAGAGTATGGACAAGGTAAATGGATTTTTGCAAGGAATTACCGAGATAGCTGAACAAACCAATATGTTGGCTTTAAACGCAGCAATTGAGGCAGCAAGAGCCGGAGAATCGGGTAAAGGATTTGCAGTTGTTGCAGATGAAGTAAGAAGGCTTGCAGAACAGAGTACCCAGACAGTTGGACTTATCAATCAGGTCATAGTGCGTATTAAGGACGAAACAAATGCAGTATTGGACAAGGTATATAACGGAACCGAGGCAACGAAAGCAGGAGAAGCCATTGTTAAAAAAGTGAGTGAAAGCTATGATAGGTTGAATCAGTCATTTAGAGATATTGACAATTATATTGACAATGAATTAAAAATGATTGAGAGCACCACACTTCTGTTTTCGCAAATACGGAGAGAAATGGAGAGCATCGCCGGAATTTCACAGGAACATGCTGCAGCGTCAGAAGAAATGTCTGCCTCAATGCAGGAGCAGAAGGATAAAATGGAAAGTATTTTTAATTCTATGAAGGAAATTCAGAAATCAAGTGAAGAACTTGAAAAGGTTGTAAAGGATAAATGATTGTAAAACGCAGGTAGTGGCGGACAAGCAAAGTTATTTACAGTTTAAGAATAAAAGTAAAGAATGGTTATTTCTGTTTTTATTAAGAAATTAAATGTCATAAAATAAATTAGGAGCTGCTTAAATTAATCAAATTAATTAGCAGCCTTATTTGTGTGTGCGCGGGTATGTGCGACCTTAGAAGTGAAAGTACGTATATGAGTTGATAGCACCAACCGTTAACCAAAGGTAAGGATGTCTGTCGCGAGGTGGAGCAAGATAAGTTAAAAATTTTTTAGTAATAAAAGAATTTGCAAACATTCATTAATAAAAATGCAATTAGGCATTAATTTTATAATAAATGACAAATTTTGACCCAAATAATAATTTGCAATGTTAGGAAGTACATGTTAACATTGATGCAAATCAAAAAAAAATGCAAAGGTATAGAATTCCTCAAAATACTGAATGTTCAACGAGAGCGCGGTTAGATAATTTTTACGAATTTTAAGCCCAAGTAGATACGGATGGATTTATGCAAGCGCTAAAAATATTTTTGATTGAGTTTGTATAACGGAAATAGTTTTTTACTGCTCAGTATATCGTTTTCGCAAAACTCAAGATTAAATTTAAAAGAAAGGAGAAGTATATTTTGCAAAAAAATATACAAAGCAAAAATGACATGTATTGATTTACACATTCATTCAAATATAAGTAATGACGGCGAGTTTTCACCTACAGAAATTGTAAATATGTGTGTCAATGCCGGAGTAAAAGTAGCTGCAATTGCTGACCATAATTCAGTACGTGGTATAAAGGAGGCTAGGGTAGAAGCAGCTAGAGTAGGAATTACATTAATTCCGGCTATTGAATTGGATTGCACATATAATAATAAAAATCTGCATGTTTTGGGGTATTATATAGATATTGATAACAGTTCTTTTAATGAAATTGAGGAGTATGTGCTGGAACAGGAGCAAAAAAATTCCAAGAAGAGAGTTGCATATATTCGTGATATGGGTATTTTTGTTGATGATGAATTTATAATGAAGCTATCCCGAAACGGTGTAGTAACTGGTGAAATGATTGCTGAAGCAGTATTGAATGATTATAGAAACCGCAATAAACCTATCTTAAGACCATATTTTGAAAATGGTGAAAGAAGTGACAATCCATATGTAAATTTTTATTGGGATTTTTGCTCTCAAGGAAAAGTTGCATATGTACCTATAAACTACATATCTCTGAAAGAAGCTGTAGAAATAATATACTCTGCAGGTGGGGTACCGATATTGGCACATCCGGGTGTTAATGTGGGTGAAGATAAAGAATTGCTTAATAAGATTGTTTCACAAGGAATAAAAGGATTGGAGGTATATAGTAGTTATCACTCGTGTAATCAAATGCAATTTTACAAAGATATATGCGAAAAAATGGGAATAATTAAAACTGTCGGTAGTGACTTTCATGGCAAAACAAAACCGAACATAAAAATTGGCAGTGTTACTATTGAAGATTCGGAAAATGATATTTATAAGAGTTTGACAGATCTAATAAAATAGTTGACAAAGTTTTTGCTGTAATGTAAGCGTTAAAGCCTGAGTTCAGCAGTAATAAAAGAGCCCATAACTGTACTGAGATAGTAGGTTATGGGCTCTTTTTTAAGGTTCAATTCCCCAGTATAGTTCTCCGGATATGTATACTGTAATCTTGTCCCAGACTACAAAGTCTGAAGAAGTATTGTTGAAAGAATAGTCGGAATCTTGATCATACATGTAATTCCATTCTGAATACGGCGGTGTCGCCAAGCTTAAAGCATAACTGTTTCCGGTTCTGCTGACAATCTCAACGTTTTCCCCCGGATTTAAGATTCCGGCATCATCAATAAATCCTATTTCAATATAACTGTCGGCATTTGGTTTTGGAACGGGCATTTCAACCACAGTTCCTGTTATTTTAGCTGCAGTAATGTTTGACCAGTCACATGTAAAGATCTCATTGATTACAAGGTCCTTTGTATAGTAATACCTGATTTTCACATCGGAGAGTACTATTGGAGTCTCTCCAGTGTTTATTAGCTTGATTCTGGGCTGTAGCTCTTTGGTTTCGGAGGCTCTAATATGATTGTATGCTCTAAGCTCAACCTTTGTTAATGAAGCAGTTTCTGTAGGTGTAGGTGTAGACGATGGCGTAGGTGTAGGTGAAGGTGAAGGTGAAGGCGTAGACGATGGCGTAGGTGTAGATGACGGTGTAGGCGTAGACGACGGTGTAGGTGTAGATGACGGTGTAGGCGTAGATGACGGCGTAGGCGTAGATGACGGCGTAGGCGTATGCGATGGTTTAGGTGTAGACGACGGTGTAGGCGTATGCGATGGTTTGGGTGTAGACGATGGTATAGGTGTGGACGTGG
>NZ_BAVR01000043.1 GCF_000521465.1 Acetivibrio straminisolvens JCM 21531 | reverse complement strand
CAAATTAATTTAAATAAAAAAATATATAAGAACACTTTCAGGGAGGAAAATCCCGGTATTTCGGAAATATTTTATACCGACGAAATTTGTTACAATATTCTTGATATTGAGATATATGAAGGTAGAAGTCTTAACAAAGATGACTTCAATACGGATAATGTTGAAGAGATACCTATTTTGGCCGGTTATAAATATAAAGATATAATAAAATTAGGTACTGTGCTTACAGTCGGGGATCAAAAAGAAAAATTTAAAGTAGTAGGAATAATGAAACCAAATAATAAATGGTTTTCAGATGACGATTATATAAGACTGCCATTAGAAGATATCGACAGCAGGTTTATAATTCCATTTACTCCTACTCAAAAAAACGATTTAATGTCTACATTATGTATGCTGCATAAGATGTTTTTTGTTCTGGACTCATCAGATGATTTTTTAACGCTCTCGGAACAAATAGAAAGAAAAGCCTTGGATTTGGGACTTAAAGTGAGTTGTGTGACAATGGCCCAGGAATTACAAGAGTATAAAAATGAAAAATTAGAAACTTTTAAAATTAATATATTTATTAGTATATTCTTTATGATAGCTGCTTTATCAGGGACGACAGCTGTAATTCTATCTTCAATAATTCAAAGAAAACGTGAGTTCGGTATCAGATTGGCAACAGGCGCAAGTATAAATAGCCTTAAAATCATCATTGTAGGAGAAATTATGCTAATAACTATTATTTCAGCCATTGTAGCGTTTGCTATTTCTTACTTAAATAATTATACTTCTATCAGTTATATAAGGAAATTGTGTTTGATCTGTTCAAGGATGAAGTGCTGCTTTTTATTCTAGCATCTATAATTATAATGACTTTTGCTTCATCTATATTGCCAATAATAAAAATAAACAGATTACAGCCGAGAGAATTGATTGGGGGAAGAGAGTGATATGGAGATAATTAGGTTAGAAAATATAGGAAAGATATATGGAAAAGACAGTTATAAAACAATAGCGCTGCAAAATGTTAATTTAAAAATTAATGCCGGTGAGTTTGTATCTATTATGGGGGCATCAGGTTCCGGAAAGTCAACTTTGCTTAATATAATTGGATGTATGGATATTCCGACAAGTGGAAGCTATTATTTGAAAGGAAGTTTAGTTAATGGATATGGTAATTCAAAACTAAGCAAAATTAGAGGTTCTGTAATTAGCTTTGTTTTTCAACATTTCGCGCTTTTGAATGAATACACTGTTTATGAAAATGTAGAGCTGCCGTTGTTAAATATTAAGATCTCAAGAAGAGAAAAGAAAGAGAGGATATACCATTATCTGGAACAGTTGAAAATTAAAGACTTGGCGAATAAAAAACCAACACAAATATCGGGAGGACAACAGCAAAGAGTTGCAATAGCAAGAGCACTCGTGAGCGAGCCTGAAATAATACTTGCAGACGAACCTACAGGTGCTTTGGATCAAAAAACAGGCATTGAACTGCTAGAGATAATGAAAGCAATAAATAATGAGGGAAAAACTTTAATAATAGTTACCCATGACAATAAAGTAGCTTCGTATTCTAAACGGATAATTACTATAACGGATGGGAAGATAGATTCAGATGTGACTAATAATAGTGACTTGGAGGAAAAGATATCAAAATCATCATAATTTATTTAAAAAGAGGGGGATAAGAATGAGAAAAAAGATAATATCTATTGTAATAATAGTGATTGTTTTAATATCATCAGCTTTATTCTTTAGTTTTAGGTATAAAAATGATGTTAAGTTAGAAGAAAATCTGGAAGGATTATTTTTAGCAGAAGATTTTGATCCAAATTATACAACTTTTTATCAGGGAATTAATATTAATAAATCCAATATAAAGGAATTGACTGTTGATTTAGAAGTTGTTCTCGATGGAGGAAGTGTTGTGTTTGAGTTGAAATCTCCGGATAATGCAGTACAATGGACAGGAACTGTAAGCAAAGAGAGTATCTTTTCTGAGCAAAAAGTAATAAAAGTTAATAACTCAATTGGAAAATGGTATTTATATTTTTATGTGAATGAAGAGACTAATGGCAAATATAGTGCTCATGTAATAGGCAAGTAAAGGAATAAAAATATATAGAATCTTGATGTTCCAAATAAATTTGATTGCCACTTTAACCGGCTCATCGCCCGGTCAAAGTGGCAATTATTATAAATATATAAATCTTATTTTAAGCGGGATTTATCCTTTTCATCAAATCTTGGCTTTAGAACAATGGTTGCAAGAGGTGGAATGCGGAGCTTCATAGAATAAGGCTTGTTGTGCATGCTTATCTCCTCAGCCTTAATCGGCTCGAAGTTTCCGACATTGCTTCCGCCGTATTTCTCCCAGTCACTATTGAAAATCTCATCATACGTGGTGTTGAAAGGAGAACCAATACGGTAGTCATCATGGGGCACCGGCGTAAAGTTGCACACAAATATGAGAGAATCATGCCAGTCCTTGCCCTTTCTCATAAAGGATATTATGCTGTGTTCCGTATCATTGCAATCTATCCATTCAAAGCCTTCATAGTGGAAATCCACTTCATACAGTGCTTTTTCACTTCTGTAAAGCTTGTTGAGGTCCCTTACATAGTCTTGCATCTTCTTATGCATATCATAATCCAAAAGGAACCAGTCAAGGCTTTGCTTGTAATTCCATTCGATAAACTGTGCAAATTCTCCTCCCATGAAAAGAAGCTTCTTACCGGGATGCCCGTATAGGTAACCGTAGCTTGCTCGTAGGCCTGCAAACTTTTGCCAGTAATCTCCCGGCATTTTTTCTATCATAGAGCACTTGCCGTGTACCACTTCGTCATGGGAAAGTACAAGTATAAAGTTTTCCGAGAAAGCATACATCAAGGAAAAGGTTATGAGGTTTTGATGGTACTTTCTATATACGGAGTCCATACTCATGTAACGTAAGAAATCATTCATCCAGCCCATGTTCCACTTGTATGAAAATCCAAGGCCGCCTGTAAAAGGAGGCTTGGTTACAAGGGCCCAGGAGGTGGATTCTTCAGCAGTCATCATAACTCCGGGGTAGTATTGGAATACTGTTGAATTTAGCTGCCTCATAAACTCAATGGCATCAACATTTTCCTTTCCGCCCCAGCGGTTGGGTATCCATTCTCCATCCTTTTTGCCGTAATCCAGATAGAGCATGGATGCGACTGCATCAACCCTGAGTCCGTCAATATGGTATTTGTCAAGCCAGAACAGGGCATTGGAAATCAGGAAGTTTTTAACTTCATTTCTTCCGTAGTTGAATATGTGGGTACCCCAGTCGGGATGCTCACCCTGTTTGGGGTCGTAGTGCTCGTACAGGGCTGTGCCGTCAAACCTTGCCAGTCCGTGACCGTCTTTCGGAAAATGAGCCGGTACCCAGTCAATCAGGACTCCGATGCCGTTTTGATGACATTTGTCCACAAAATACATAAAGTCTTTGGGGTCCCCATATCTGCTGGTCACCGCATAATATCCGGTGATTTGATATCCCCAGGACCCATCGAAAGGATGCTCTGCGATGGGCAAAAGTTCAATGTGAGTGTACCCCATGTATTTCACATACTCTACGAGCATATCCGCCAGTTCCCTGTATGAGTGGAAGCCGTTTTCATCGTTTGAAACCCTTTTCCATGAACCAAGATGTACTTCATATATGGATATGGGCTTTTCAAAAGAGTTGCTGTTGTCTCTTTCACGCATCCAGTCCGCATCATTCCACTCATATCCGTCAATGTCATATACGATGGAAGCGGTGTTTGGACGAAGTTCCGAATAAAAAGCATAGGGGTCTGCCTTAATGTACAGCTCATTGTGAGGGGTTTTTATCTCGTATTTATATATTTCACCTTGACCAATACCAGGGATAAATAACTCCCATACTCCGGAATTTCCTCTTACCCTCATCTGATGCCGGCGGCCATCCCATTGATTGAAATTTCCTACAACACTGACGCGTTTTGCACAAGGGGCCCAAACAGCAAAGAGCGTACCCTCTATGCCGTCAATAGTCATTTTGTGGGCACCCAGCTTTTCATAGATTTTATGGTTGTTGCCTTCATTGAACAAATAAAGGTCATAGTCCGAAAGCACAGGCAAAAAGCAGTAAGGGTCACAAAAGGTAAAACTGTTGCCTTCGTAGTCGGTAACTCTAAGGTTGTATTTGAAAAAGTCGCTCCTGTCCTTAATTACGGCTTCAAAAAAGCCTCTGTCCTCGACTTTTTCCATTTGATACGCACTTGTTCCGAAGAGTTCCTCAACTATAATTTCTTTTGCATTTGGCAGAAATGCCCTTACGGCCATCCCATTTTCAGGCTCTAGACGGTGCATGCCCAGCACGCTGAACGGATCGGGATGTTCTGCATTAATAACCTTAAAAACCTCATCAATATTCGCTGTTGTGTTCATCATTATCATACCTCTTCTTTGTGTATTTATTTTAGTATAAACATAATATTTTTTTTCTTAATCAAAATCGACAAATGCGAAACAAAACTTTATTTTATTTTCAACAATACGGATAAAACACGAATAAAATACAGACTCTTTGAAACAAGTTTTTATACATTGGAAAAAACACAAATGTTATGATAATATAATATCATAACTTATTAAAATATTACAGTTATTTTTATTCTAAATTTATTTTAATTTATTATATGTAAAAATCATCATAGATAAACTAAACATGAAAATCAAAGGAGAAAAAAATGAAACTTATAAAAAACGGACTTGTTTTGGACAGCCAAAAAGGTTTTGAGGCACGGGATATATTGATTGACAGCGGGAGAATCACAAGGATTGATAAAAACATTGAGGTTTCGGAAAAGGACTGTGAAGTTTTGGATGCGGAAGGCTTTTACGTGGTTCCGGGATTTATAGACGTACACACGCATGGTGCTGCAGGCATTGATATTATGAAAGCAGATCCGAACCGGCTAAATGAGTTGTCTTTATTTCTTGCATCTAAGGGTGTTACATCATTTCTTGCCACGGTCATGACTGATTCTAAGGAAAATATAGACCGTGCTCTTGAAAATATCCGGCTTGCCATGGAAAGAGGATTGAGGGGTGCGAAAATAGCAGGCATTAACATGGAAGGACCGTTTATAAATCCGAAATACAGGGGAGCCCACACCATGGAGCATATTCTAAAGCCTGATGCGGGAATAATCGATGAGTTTATCGGGAAATCGGGAAATAATATAAGGCTTGTGACGGCTGCGCCTGAATTGGATGGAATTTTGGAAATAATTCAAAAATGCCAAAAAGAAAACATAGTTTTAAGCGCAGGACATTCCGGTATTGATTTTGCTGGGGCAAAGGAAGCCTTTAGAAATGGTTTTAAACATGTTACCCACCTTTTTAATGCAATGACAGGTATTCACCACAGGGAGCCGGGACTTTCCGGAGCGGCATTGGACAGCGAGAATGTCACGGTGGAAGTAATTCCTGACCTAATACATGTGCATGGAGCGGTAATACAAATGATTGTTAAGTGCAAAACACCGGACAAAGTGATTCTTATAACCGACTCTATTTTGGCATCCGGACTTGGAGATGGGAAACTTAAGTTTGCAGGAGGCCAAATTATGGTCAAAGACGGTGTGGCCGCATTTGAGAACGGTGTGTTGGCCGGAAGCACTCTTACAATGATAGACGGTATAAGAAACATGGTTAAAGAATTGGGATTTAGCTTGGAGGATGTAATCAAAATGGTATCGGAAAATCCCGCCAAGCTAATAAACGTTTTGACAGGAAAGGCAGCCTGTCAAAAGGAAAAGATGCAGATATTGTAATATTGGACAAAAAGTTAAACATTCAAGAAGCAATAATACAGGGCATGACAGTTTATTCTACATTTCCATACCCTCAGAGTAGGTTATGACTCGGTTTTTGCCCGACTGCTTTGCTTTATATAAAGCTATATCCGCCGTTTTTATCAGGTCAACTTTGTTGTCTGCATGTATGGGAAAGGTTGAAACTCCAAAACTGCAGCTTATATTAGGCAATTGAACATTATTTACTTTAGGCATGGGTTCTGCAGCTATGGATTCTCTGATACGCTCAGCTATCTCATAGGCGTTTTTGGTATCGGAGGTTGGTAGTATTGCTATGAATTCTTCTCCTCCATAACGGGCAACAAGGTCGGTCTGTCTCAAACACCGCAAAATAACCTGAGAGAACACAACCAGCACGGCATCGCCGGCGGTATGTCCATAGGTATCATTTATTCGCTTGAAATTGTCAATATCCATCATAATAACACTTAATTTCTGATTTGAGAAGCCGGCAAGGTTAAGTTGATTGTCAAGATAATATTCTAAGAACCTCCTGTTATAAAGTTTTGTAAGTTTGTCTGTGGAAGCATTTTTGTTAAGTTTGCTTAAGGCTCTTTTACTGCTGATAACTGGTTTGGCAACTTCTATATAAGACTCAAGTTTTGATATAAGAGATTCTGAAAAGTAGTTTTTAGACTTTGAATAAAGCTGCAGAATCCCTAATGTTATATTTTCTTCGGTTATCGGCATACAAATGTAGCTTCCCGATTTGTGCTCTCGAAGCTGATTGACACACGGTATATCGGTAGCAATATTCATTACCAGGCATGCCCGGCCGCACTTAACCACAGGACAGCTTCTAGGCTCCATGGTGCAAAGGGGCAATCTTTCCTTTGTAAGCCTCTCCCACACCACTTCATTTGCAGACACTTCCTTGCGGTAGAACAAAGTTATATGATTGCTGACTCGAATTTTTTGTATAAAGTCATACAGGGTTTGATATGCTTCAATTTCTGAAGCAGATTTGTGGATTATATCCGTAAAATCCCTAAAGTTATTAAGATCCTTTTCATTTACATGCTCCACAAAATAATTCCTTATCAATATACTGGATACCTGAAATATTATCACATACAAAATCCCGCTGTATATTGAAGTGAACATTATTATGGGAACATTGCTCAAAGGGTTGTCGGTATAGTACGAAAACAATAAATAAGTAGGAAAAGTTAAAACTGCACCGGCAACTAGAGAAAACAACAATAGAGTAAAAAAACCTGGTTTCTTTTTATTTTTATTTTTTTATTTTCGTTATTTTTATTTGAAGTTTTTTTTGACACGTTCATCTCACCCTTTCTAAAGGATGTATAACAATTCAAATTAGTCCATAGGTTTCCGGGTTTCAAGCAAGTCCAATTAACAAGTCCAATTAATTTGGAGCTGTGTGTTTATAGTGTTGGTGAAATGTTGAATTAAAGCTGTTGATAAATCATATTGTTGCAAACACCAGTTCGCTCAATGCAGTATGATACCTCATTTCCTAAATCAATTAATAATTTTATACTCATATATAATAATATAATACCATATAACTAGTGTTTTGGGAACAGTTTTTACACATTCAGCTACTGCCTCATACAATTATTTCAAAAATTGAATAATATGTAAAAGCAGAAAAAACCCTCGAAATCTATTGAATGTGGCAACTATTATTAAAATAATTATACATAAAGTAACTAAATATTATAGACAATTATATCGAGAGATTGTCTCAATTATAATAAATCTTTCTTTATAAGTAAATGAAATTTTAATATTTTTAATAATAATTTAATAAAAAGAGTTGTACATATGAAAAAAATGTGATAAAATTAACGACTGTGAATCCTTGCTCTGTTCTCGTGAAACAGGGCCGTTTAGTCCAGAAGGAGGTGAAGTCGAATGACAAATAAATACGAAACTATCTTTATTATTAGTCCGGAATTTAGTGAAGAAGAGACAAAATCCCTGATTGAAAAAATTAAGAGCACCATTGAATCTTCAGCTCAATTAGAGAGCATAGATGAGTGGGGCAAAAGAAAGCTTGCTTATCCTATCAATTTCTTTAATGAAGGGTATTATGTTTTGGCGAACTTTACTGCCGAATCCAGTTTTCCCCGCGAGCTTGAAAGAATCTTTAGAATAACCGACGGTATCATTAAAGATATTATTGTTAAAAAGGATAATTAAGGTGAAATTATGAACAAGGTTATTTTGATGGGAAGACTTACCAGGGACCCTGAATTAAGATATACGACTGTCAACAATACACCGGTTGCAAGCTTTACATTGGCTGTAGATCGACGTTTTGCACGGCAGGGAGAGGAAAAACAGGCAGATTTTTTTCCCATTGTAGCGTGGGATAAAAGTGCGGAGTTTTGCTCGAAGTATTTTACAAAAGGTCTCAAAGTAGTAGTCATTGGAAGACTGCAGACCCGTACATGGGATGACAACGAAGGAAAGAAACATTACGTAACCGAAGTGGTTGCGGAAGAATTGCATTTTGCTGAGAGCAAAAAGAGTCAAGGAATGGGAGAAATGAGACCTGCGGCAGAAATTGCGGGGCCAGCGGATGGATTTTATCCTGTGGATGATGATGACGAACTTCCATTCTAAGATTACGTGGCTAATTACGAAGAGCGAATAAATATTATAAGGTTGAGAAAGGAGGCGTTATTAAGTTATGGCAGCTCCTAAGAAGGATAAGAATAACAAGGATATGGATAAAGCCGATGTTAAAACTCCTATAAAAATAAGAAGGGCAAAAAAGAAAATTTGTGCCTTCTGTGTGGATAAAGTAACTGAAATAGATTATAAGGATGTGGCTAAGTTAAAGAAGTACATTTCCGAAAGAGGTAAGATATTGCCAAGAAGAATATCCGGAAATTGTGCAAAGCATCAGCGTCAGATGACAGTTGCTGTTAAGAGAGCAAGGCATATTGCATTGTTACCTTATACAGCAGACTAATACATGTGACAATATAAGCAGCCTGCATTTTATGTATGCGGGCTGTTTTTTATTTGGCCTCTTGGAATGATTCTGTTTTTCCGTGCGGTTTATTTCTTTTTCAGCGCAAGGGATGCATTTAATTCTCCTCCAAGCATTATTATTATACTTATCCAATACAGCCAGACAAGGAGCGCTATTATTCCCCCTATACTACCGTACATTTTTGAAAAGTCGGCAAAGTTGTTTATATATAATGAAAACAGTGAAGATACCAATATCCAGCTTATAGCGGAAAACACAGACCCGGGCAGTACCTCTTTTAGGGAAAGGCGCCGGCTGGGTGTCAGCATGTAAAGCAGGGTAAATACACAAAACATTAAGACTATAGGTATTAGGAATCTAATGGCCATAAAAGCCCATTTGAAGATATGCGAAAATCTAAAGTAATAAAACAATTTCCTTTCTGCAGCTTCTCCGAATAACAGGAGTGCCAGTGAGAATATAATAGTTATGGCAAGAATTATTACTGCAATCAGGGATACAATTCTTACCTTCCAGAAGGGACGGGTTTCTTTTTGGTCATAGGCCTTGTTTATTCCTCTTATAACAGCTTTCATTCCGTTGGAAGATGCCCATAAAGCGGCTATCATACCAAAGGATAAAAAAGTTTCCCTGGGGGAAGCAGTTATATCGTTTACGACATCCAGTATCGTATTAAAAGCAAGAGGAGGAAGTATCCGGGCGAAAAAGTTCATTGCTTTTTCATCGGTTATAGATGTGTAGCTTAAAAGTGTAATTAGAAAAATCAAAAACGGGAAAAGCGCAAGAATAAAATAATATGTCAGCTGTGCTGCCAATGCCGGTACATCATCATCCTTTGACCTAATGTATATATCTTTGGCGGTTTTAAGCAATCTAAAACTCGATTTAATAATCACTGAGATCATCCCCTTAGTCGGAAAGTTATCATAGAAGTAATAATTTATATTATGTTACCAAAGTATAACAAAAATGTACATAAGAATAAAAATACTTTTGAATATATGTTGGAAATAATGTTCTGGTCTGATAAAATAGAAATTAAATAATGAATGAACTTTCTTAACTATGAAGAGAGGTGTTACTGTTTTGAGAGTCAGAAAAGCAATAATTCCAGCAGCAGGTCTGGGGACCAGATTCTTACCTGCCACAAAGGCTCAGCCTAAAGAGATGCTTCCCATTGTTGACAAGCCTACAATTCAGTATATTGTTGAGGAAGCTATAAAGTCAGGTATTGAAGATATTATAATTATTTCGGGAAGAAGCAAAAGAGCAATTGAAGACCATTTTGACAAGTCGTATGAGCTGGAGCAGGAGCTTGAAAAGAAGGGGAACCAGGATCTTCTTAAGTTGGTTCAGGATATATCAAACTTGGCGAACATACACTACATACGGCAAAAAGAAGCTAGAGGTCTGGGGCATGCTATATATTGTGCAAAGTCCTTTATCGGCAATGAGCCTTTTGCAGTGCTATTAGGTGATGATATTGTGGATTCTGAGGTGCCGTGCATCAAACAATTGATTGATGTTTACGATAAATATAGGACAACGGTGTTGGGTGTGCAAAAGGTTCCGGAGGATCAAGTGTCCAAGTATGGTATAGTAGGCGGGGAAATTGTGGACAACAGAGTGTATAAGGTAAAGGATCTTGTGGAGAAGCCTGATAAAGCCAGTGCACCGTCCAATATAGCCATTTTGGGAAGATATATTATTACTCCTCAAATTTTTGACTATCTTGAGAATGCCAAGCCCGGCAAGGGAGGAGAAATTCAGCTTACAGATGCATTAAGAGAGCTGATGGAGAAGGAAGAGATGTATGCTTATGATTTTGTCGGAAAGCGTTATGATGTAGGAAACAAACTAGGATTTTTGCAGGCAACGGTAGAGTTTGCTTTGGACCGGGAAGACCTAAAAGAAGAGTTTGGGGCATATTTAAAGGGTATAATAAGCAAACTGGATAATTAAGATACCATAATTGCAATCAAGATATAATAATCGATTATAGTATTTTAAAAATACAGCGTAAAGAATTTTGTTGCCGATTAATATTATTGCCGATTTAACCGGGGGTTGTACGGCCCTGGATTAAATCGGCAATATTTATTTGAATGAATTGAAAGAGGCAAAAGCTTATCGGTTGACGTAAATTAGAAGCAATGAGGGATTAATTATTTAACGGGAGATTTGTATTGGTAACTTACTTCTTTTCCGTTTACAGTTATTTCAATGTATTTTACGTTCTGTGCATTATCCGGGGTCAGCCCGCCAATATTAAGTCCCGCAGTACCAAAGTATTTGATTCCGTTGTCGGAATAACATGTTTCGTAGCTTTCATTATAGAATACCCAAATATTCTTTCCGGTTTTTTCTTTGTGTTCAACCAGAATATCCTTGAGCAATTTAGCTTCCAGAGGGTCACTGAAGGTATCGGGAGAATTCTTCATAAATATGAAGATATTATCTCCGGTATGGGAATTAAGCTTGTCAAGGAACCACTGCCACTGACCGGCAGAGCTTGCTCTTATGCTTTTTTCCGTAGTGTTGAGCAAAATCAGCCGGTTATTTCCTATATCCTGATGGCTGTTGGCTTTTATATCCGAAATATCTTGGATGTTCTTCATGTGATTATCAGCCGTAACTTTATTATAGAACCTTGTATTTAAAAGCTTTTGCAGCATGTTTTCAGGGTTGCTTTTCCGGAAAACAGATAATTTGATTGAATTTTCATTCAAAACTGCCTCTCTGTTGTCTTTGTCGGAAAGAACAACATCCTTTGGAATAGTATTTTGGTTAATTTCGGGAAATGTTGCTTTGTTCAGGCTGATTTCATCGATGTAAATTGAACCTGAGCTGGGCACAGGGTTGACCTGTACAACGTAAACTTTTGTCAGCTTGGATGGTGACTTAATATCCCGCAGTGAAGCAAATACGCGCTTCCATCCGGTCCAACTCATATCCCTGGTAAAATCAACAAGGTGCTTTTGACCGCTGGCATCAACTACTTCTGCTCTAAGCCAGTTGGGATTTTCTTGGGGATTGTTCACCCACATGGTGATTTCGGTAGTGTTGCCGCCGAGGTCAATACCGCCGTTGGAAAATACCAGGTATGCAGCTCTTGTTCCCTGGAGATGTGAAAAGTCGTAACTGAGTTTTCCGGAGTATTGTCCGGATTTTTTTTCTTCTGAGGAAATTTCATATGAGCCCGGTAGATCCGCAGGTACGGTCATAAATGAGCCGTTTTGCGCTTCGAAGTTTTCTACCGTGTGAAGAGATTCCGATGCAACCGATATAGCACAGTAGGCACGGGCATCGCCTAATGCAACTTCTACATATCCGGTACCGGATTTTACAGCAGTAACTTTATTTTTCTCAAGGCTTACTATATCTCCGCTAACTGTCCACTTAAGGTCAGCGGGGGTTATGTATGAAGTGTAGCCGTTATTGTCAACTCCTTTGACGGTAAAGGAGTGAGAATTTCCTTTTACAAGATTGAGCTTTTTGTCACTTAAAATAAGCTTGTTTGGTGCTTCTAAAGCCCGTATGGTCGTACTTGCTTTTACACCGTTTACTGTTGCTGTTATAGTACCGACACCTGGAGATTCGGGGCGAAAGACATTTCCAACAAAACTTCCTTTGATGCCTGAGACACTCCATTTGACAGCGGTTTGGTCAACAGATACGGGATTGAAATTTGTATCATAACCCTTGACAGATATCTGGCTTGTTGTATTTACAAATATATTGGGCTGGGTTTCAATCACCATGCCTGCAAGAGATGAAGCAGGAGCAACGGAAAATACGCCTATAGCTGTGGAAATACTTCTTAATCCGCCATCGGACGGAGTATTTACAACTTTTAGGTCGTTGGTTGCAAAAGGTCGCGAAACCATGGTGGTTGAACCGCCTCCATCGAGATTTATGGCATTATACGCCCCCAGGCTCAGCATCAAGTTCGCAAGTTCTCTCTGGCTCATACCCTTGCTTGCTGCCTGACGGCCGTCGACAGTTACAAGTATTAAATCTTTGCCGGACTTTGAGGTTCCGGCAGCGGTACGGGGATGAACTCCGGTGATCTCATACGAGAATTTTTCGGGTATTTGACCGTCTTTAACGAGAATAGCGCTGCCTGTTACAGCCATTTCGATGTTCTCCCAGTCTAAAACTGTGGAGAATGAGATTTCCACAGGATCCCCTTCTTTAAAATGATCTAGAAGATATTGAGCGTTTGCTCCTCTGGCTATAATCACATAGCCGTTCTGGGGAATTTCAACAGCAGGAAGACTCTGACGGATTTCCACAACAGTACCGTTGTCAACTACCACTTCCACCAAATCGGGATACTGCTCGGAAACACCAAGGGAATATTTGTCCCAGGCTCTGCTCCATATGGTTATATCGGTATATTGGAAGGAGCTGGGCTTGTTGTACTGAAAGACTCTGGCAGAGCTTCCGTCCGGAGCGTGTATATTTATATCTGTTTTCCAGAACTCATAATATACATTGTTTTCATTATCGATAGCAAAAGTTGCCATGGAATCGTTGTACCTGTTGTATTCGGAATCTACGGACAAAAATTCTCCCGATTGCATCACGGGTCCGTCGGGATAACCCTTCCCGGATTCTCCTTTCAACCAGTTAAAAAAGCCGGCGTTTATAGCCGCTACAGCACCGGCTGACTGCGCCAGATTTTTTACATTGGTGAGATTTTTTACAGACTCTGAATTGATCAGAGTGTCAACCTTGACATTCGGGTTATCAAGGTCAACCCTTAATACGTTGATCTTTTGCCATCCGTCATCGGTAAACCTTGTAATGGTTTCTAACGTCACACCGGAAGTAACTATTTCTTTCGTTTTGGATTCATAGATTGTACCGGCATTAACATTGCCGAATGAGAACATAAAAACCAGAGACAAAATTGCAATTATGCATATGCTTTTTCTTATGTACTTCATAGTCTTACCTCCTATATAGTTTTTAGTTATGTGTAAAGTATCACCAGTTATCTATTCCCGAACGCTTGACAGCTCCAAAAATATTGTTTTTTATTTCCCGGTTTTCTTTTTTCAAATCCGATAAAAGGTCCTTTATATACTGCCTTTTTGTATAGCCGTTGGCAGGACAGGGGTTATGTACCGTTATTATATTATTTACCTTAATAAACTCTTTTACAAGCTTTTCCTCAGTATATATCAGAGGCCTTATAAGGTAGAGGTCTTTCCTGTCAAGATAAGTTACCGGTGAAAAAGTATGAATTCTACCTTCATAAAAAGTGCTAAGGAGCAAAGTTTCAATTACATCATCCATGTGATGGGCAAGAGCAACTTTGTTGCAGCCAAGTTTCTTGGCGGTATTGTGCAAAGCACCGCGCCTGAGATTTGCGCAAAGGGAGCAGGGATTTTTTTCTTTGCGTTCTTCGAATACAATTTTGCCGATAAGAGTTTCTTCAATGGTATAATTCACATCAATTCTTTCACACAACTCCTTAACAGGGGAAAGGTCAAACTCTCCAATTCCCATTGTAAGGGTCACAGCTTCAAGCTCGAACTTTACAGGTAGAAAATTCTTAAGCTGTCTTAAGGCAACGAGAAGTGTAAGACTGTCCTTGCCGCCGGACACTCCTACCGCAACCCTGTCACCGTCCTGAATCATATTATAATCTTGTATAGCCCTTCGTATCTGGCCTAGTAACCTTTTTATAATCAACACCTCTTTTCCTCGACGGAAGATTAGTTTACATAAACAAACACAATTCCTCAGGTTAATTATAAGTCATATAGTTATCAGTATCAAGTTAACATTGTGTTACAAATACTGGGGTAAGGCCTTTGTGTATTTGTATAAGAAAATGCTCGATTTTAAAAGAAAAATAAAGAATGAGTGCGATAATTCGCGAAACTGGGGTAAATATGAGATTGAATTGGCAATAGCTATGTAGTAGAATAATTTTTGTCGTTAAAAACATCGGGGTGTAGCGCAGTTGGTAGCGCACGTGGTTTGGGACCATGGGGCCGGGGGTTCAAGTCCTCTCACCCCGACCATAAAATTAATAAAAAGAGCTGTACAGAGTTAAGAACTGTATAGCTCTTTTCATTTTATTTGGCCTCTTGGAATGAAATGATTTATTCTTTTCTACAGACTTATCTAGTCCGGCGGTTAATTTGTGTCAACCCTATTTGTAACAATTTATGTAAATTATGAATAGTATATTTGTGATTCGCATAATATTGATTTGCTTTGAGGGAGGGGACATCACATGTTGTCAAAGTTGGATTACGCCAGATTATCTTTGGAAGCTCACTTGTTTTTTGCGCGAATTATGAAGGAACACGCATTTTTTATTGAAGCTGCATTAGCTTCAAAGTATAAAAACCTTAGAGGGAAGGCTAGGGTCTTTATGCATAAATTTGACGGATTATTGGATGAGGCTCTGGCAGTATCCACAGGAGCTATAGGACCCGATGCAGGAGCATCGGATGAAATTGTAACCCCGTACACGTTGAACGCCGAGCTTGCAAGCGGTTTTTTACCGGAATACCTGTAAATACTGAAATTACTCAAAAGGAAATTGCAATGACCTATAATATTAGAATGACCTTTTTGCCAAAGCTTGAAGAAAAAATTAATGTAATAAATCAAAAGGCAATAATACTTACGGCGGCACTTGTAAACTATAAGAAAAGGCTTTTTTCGGATGTTTTGGCATCGAGAGTTTATATTTCGATGTATCCGTCCCTCCTAATTCATATGATAGAAGAAGCAAAACAGTATATAGGAGTTTTGCAAATGCTTCAAAAATATGAACATCCGTATGAAGCGCATAATATATTGGAGCAGGAAAGATTCTGGAACGATATAATGTGCCGGCATATGGAATATATAAAAGGAAGTCTTGACCCTATAGGGCGTGAGACGATTGAAATTTGCGACAAGCTGTCAAAAGAGTTTTGGATAAACTCTCAGAGGGCAAAGAATGCAGAGTCCGAAGAGGTATTTACACACGAACTCGTTAATGGAAGTATTGATTTAATGAGAGAAACAACGGATTTTATGGGAAAATGGACTCAAGAACTGCTAAAGTGTAAAATTCACGCCAGTGTATTGCCCATTGTTGCAGACCACACTTTTAGGGAGGCAAATCATTATTATAGATTATTAAGAATGTTTCAAAAAATGAAATAATTACCTTTTGAATTTTATTGACTTTTTATTTTGATGTGGTATAATATTTTTTGCATGAAAAAATTAATATGGGCGCTTAGCTCAGCTGGGAGAGCATCTGCCTTACAAGCAGGGGGTCATAGGTTCGAGCCCTATAGTGCCCACCACAAAAATAAAGACTCTATAATCCTTTATGGATTATGGAGTTTTTTATTTGGCCTCTTGGAATGAAATGAAAGAGGCAAAAGCGAAGGGACTCGATGTCTCGAGCTTTTATTTTCCACGTAAAAAAAAAGAACAAAACAGCAAAAATGTCATGTATAAATAATTTTTTAGTTATTATAAAATATTGGTGTAAGGACAAATGGGGATCTTAGACAAATATGATTGAGAATAATTTTGTTATGGGTGTTTTGAGAGGAAATAAGGAGTAAACCGTTTAGAAAGTTTTTTATCAAAGCTGAAAGGGCATTGATAAAGTTTTTTGAACAACTCATCAAGCATTTCTACACAGTATTGCAATGTGCATAACTATTTATTACTCCTCTTTTTACATGCTTTTATTAAGTACATTTAAATATTGCTCTGTATTTTTCAAGGCATGGACACATTTTTTAATTATCATATTTTATTGAAAAATTTATTTTAAATATAATTTTGGGAGGGTAATTTATGTCTAAGAGAATTTCAGCACAAATGTCGTTTTTATTGGTGTTATCAATACTTATAAGTATGCTTGTTGTAACATCGGCAAATGTCACTGTTCAGGCAGCTCCAAGTTTTGAGCTGATTGGATTTGCAACGTTAAACGGCGGTACTACAGGCGGTACGGGGGGTAAGGAAGTAACTGCCACCAGTGTGTCGCAGGTTAATGAACTATTGAGCACAAGGAAAAAGAATAAAGACACATCACCGCTAATAATCAAGTTTGACAGGAAATTAACCGGCTCTGAAGCTATTGCCTGTAAAGAAGTCAGCAACATTACATTTCTTGGAGTTAACGGAAAAGGTGAATTGGAAGGCGCGGGAATCAATATAGTTAAATCAAAAAACATTATTGTTCAGAATATGAAAATTCATCATACCAGAGCACCTATGGATGCAATCGGTGTTGAAAATTCGCAGAATATTTGGATTGACCACTGTGAATTGTACAATATGATTGGCGATTGTAACGGTGACGGAGTAGTTACTCCGGATGACGGAGATACCGAAGGAGGAGATGTTGACTGGTATGACGGACTTTTGGATATTAAAAAGTCCAGCGAATACATAACCGTATCGTGGAATTATTTCCATGATTCCTATAAAACAAGCCTTATAGGTTCATCGGACAGTGATGACTATGACAGAAAAATCACTTTCCATCATAATATTTATTATAATGTTAAGTCTCGTACGCCAAGTTACAGAGGCGGTACAGGTCATATGTTCAACAACTACTATTTAGATGTTTCGGGTAGCGGTATAAACTCAAGAGTAGGAGCCAAATTAAGAATCGAAGGAAACGTTTTTGAAAATGTAGGATGTGGAGCAGTAGACAGCAAAACAGGCTTTGCAGAAGGTCCGATTGGTTCTTATTATAGCAGTAATATCGGATATTGGGATGTAAAGGACAATATATTTATTAATTGTAAGGGAAATCAGCCTACTACTTCAACATGCAGCTTTAATCCTCCTTACAAGTATGATCATGTGCTTCAGCCTGCAAGTGAGGTAAAAGAAACTGTATTAAAATATGCCGGTGTCCAAGGGAGCGGTATTCCGACACCATCAACAACGCCGACAAATACACCTGCAGCCACACCGGCTCCGACACCAACACTTCCTCAAAATACCCAGAACCCAATTGTGGTATATGGTGATTTGAATGGAGACGGAAATGTTAACTCAACAGACGTGGCTTTAATGAGAAGATATCTTATTAGAAGTATTGATCTAAATGAAGGCCAACTTAAAGCTGCAGACGTAAATCTTGACGGGAAAGTAAATTCAACCGATAGAAGCATATTAAATAGATATGTATTAAAAATGATTAACCGTCTGCCTTTTGTTGATGATACACCACCGGTAACACCTACGCCCACTACTACGCATCCGACTTCAACACCAACTAACTTCCAAGGTATAACACACGAGGCGGAAGCTAGCAGCAACAATTTGAAATATGCAAAAGTAGAATCCAATTATGTTGTATTTGACCAAACAAAAGATGCGTATGTTGAAATGAAAAAAGTCGGTTCTCCTGTAAGCGGTGAAGTTACGATTACTTTTGTATATTCAAATGGATCGGGAAAAAGCTTGCCAATGGAAATCAAAGTAAACGGCACTACTATTGAAAGCGAAAAAGAGTTTCCAAGCACAGGTTCCTGGAATACATGGAGTACTCTGAGCGTAAAAGCTAATATGGACAGCGGTTCGGATAATATTATAAGATTTAAAACGCGTACAAGTGACGGTGGTCCGCGGCTTGATAAAGTAATTGTCAGCGGAGGAGGTTCGGGATACACACCAATACCGACACCGACTTCAACATCGACTCCAACCCCAACATCAACACGTACAAACGACCCTGTAGATGGAGACATTGTTCTTTCACCTAATGGTTCGATGACGCTGCCGGAAGCTATTGAGTTGATTCAGCCGGGTAAGACAATTTACTTAAAAGCGGGAACATACAAATATTCAAAAACGATAGTAATTAAAGAAGGAAATAATGGTCTGCCAAACGCTATGAAGACGCTGGCAGCCTATGGAGATGGAGAAGTAATTATTGATTTTTCAGCCATGGCAGAAAACAGTGCCAACAGGGGTATTATTCTTGATGCAAAATACTGGCATGTTAAGGGAGTAACCATAAAAGGAGCAGGAGACAATGGAATGCTGCTTTCGGGGCACTACAATATTATTGAGAAATGTAAATTTACTGAGAACCATGACTCAGGGCTCCAGTTGTCAAGATATAATACTTCCTATAGTACAATTGACAAGTGGCCTAGCAACAATCTTATATTAGACTGTATTTCAACCATGAACATGGATTCCGGACGTGAGGATGCGGACGGTTTTGCAGCAAAGCTTACCTGTGGAGAAGGCAATGTATTTAGAAATTGCATAGCCATTAACAACTGTGATGACGGATGGGATTTGTATACTAAAAAAGAGACGGGAGCTATAGGAGTTGTAACTTTGGAAAACTGCCAGGCTATAGGAAACGGTTATGATGTGAATGGAAAAGATACAGGTGGAGACGGTAACGGATACAAACTTGGAGATGACACTGCCTCAGTTCCTCATATACTTATAAATTGTGTAGCTAACAACAATAAAAAACATGGATTTACCGGCAATGGCAATCCGGGTAAGATTGTATTGCAAAACTGCACTGGTTCGGGTAATGGACAAAAACTGTTTGACAGACTTACCAATGCGATATTTAAATAAAAATTTTAAGCTTGATATTGATAAAAGGTGCCTCAAATTAAAGAGGCATCTTTCTTCTTTTCCTAAAATTTTTGCAGCCAATATCTCTGCAACTTTATAGCCGCATTCTCGATTATGCAACATAATTGTAACATAATTTTTTTAAAAAAAGGGGTTGACTTTAGCTTTAAGGCCATGTTATTATATTTAAGCGGTTGAGCAAATCATCTGCTTGATATGGAAAATAAAATATTATAAATTTATGCTGGTGTAGCTCAGCAGGTAGAGCAGCTGACTTGTAATCAGCAGGTCGGGGGTTCGATTCCGTCCACCAGCTCCAATTAAACCCTTACAATTGTATAAATTGTGAGGGTTTTTCATTTGGCCTCTTGGAATGAAATGAAAGACGCAAAAGCGAAGGGGCTCGATGTCCCGAGCTTTTATTTTTATGAAATGAAAGAGGCAGAAGCAATGCAGCTTGATGCCTCGGAGGATGTAGGGATGACTAAGTACTAACTTAAGAGGATTGGGTGATTTATACTCAGACCGGGTAAAACCTTTATATAATGTGACTGGTATTTTAGCTTATCCCCAAGTTGCAGATATGATATAGAATCCCGGCGGCAATTCTTCGAAGATATAGTTTCCATTGGAGTCGGAAGTTGTTCTGCATACAGGAGAGCCGCATTCGCGTCCAAAATGCAGAAATATAAGTACATTTTTTGCGATTTGCTTATTATTTTTGAAACATGTAGAACCGGTGATTTTTCCTGATGTATAATTTGAATCCGGGCTAATATGAACATGAACATTTTGTGTGTTCAACTGAACAGGATTAACATCCACCTTTTGCTCTTGGTCAAGATCCTGCGAATTGTACTGAATGCTGTCTTTCTCCAAAGCTTTCATGAATCTTGTAACACCCCTGTCTATGTTTTCTTTTTCTGTGAGCAATGCATCTTTAATATCCATATTGACACCTCCTTCAGTCAAAGTGATGCTTAAATTTGCGAATTATGTAAAGTGGGGGATGACCCCACTCAACAAATTACTGGATTAAATTTATGCTGCTTTTTTTATATTAATCTTTGTTTTCTGCATCAGCTTCAGCATTGCTTCCGGAGCTACTTCCTGAACTACTTCCAGCACTACTTCCGGAGCTACTTCCAGAACTGCTTCCTGAACTACTTCCGGCAATGCTTCCGGCATCGCTATCGGCTTCCTGACCCTGACCCTGAAGTTGTTTTTGTGTCAATACGTTATAGTTGATCTGCTTGTTGATCTGTTTGTGGAGTTGCTTTTCGTTCAATTCGAGGTCCTGGTCGGCTTCCAATTCGGCTTTGAGTTCAGCTTTAAGCTGGTTCTTAAATTCGTTGTAATTGATGTCTAGCATAAATAAAACCCCTTTCATATTTATAGATTGATTTTGGTTTACAATATATAATATGTTATGTTTTTTAAAAGGTGATGGTTTACGATAAAAAGAAAGATAGGGGTATGACAAGTAAACATGATTTGTGTTATTCTGAGATAATATCGGAACGCCTTGCAGAAAGCCGGAATATCAATACAAAGGACAGCACAGCAAACGCCATGCTCGATATGAACACAAGATATTCGTTGGTCAGGAAATGCCCTTCAGGGACATTGAACGGTACTTTACTCAAGAGAGTACTTAGACTGTTAAAGGAGACGTGAACCAATATCGGTGTCCATATTGACCTTGTTTTTTCGGTTACAATACCCAGAACTATTCCCAATAAAGCAGCGTATGCTCCTTGTAAGGGATTCATATGATAAATGCCGAAAATTAAAGCCTGAAGGATTATTGCCGGATAAATAGGTATGGCTTTTTTCAATTCATTGAGCACAAGACCGCGGAAAATAATTTCCTCAATTATTGGAGCCATGATTCCTACGGTTATAAAGACAATAATGGGATTACCATCCATTATTTTTTCCATAATTTCCTGGTGCTCCCTTGTCATGTTCTGAAGAGGCGTCAGGCGCTCAAGATATACAATAACATAGGAAATAAACAGATTGAGGGATGTACCCAGAATTAAACTCAGTCCTAAAGTCGAAACACCTGTCTTTTTAAACATGAATACTTCGAAAAAATTTTGCCTTCGAATTTTGGGAATAATAAAATATATGGGAAGTGTCAACAATATTGAAACAAGTACAGCAGTTGTAGTATTTACAAGTATGGTTTCATATGTCTCTGCCCAATTTATCGTCTGACCTGTAACTGCCAAGAAGGCTATGACTGCAATGAAATAGACGGCGGTAACGGCAATTTGTGCTCCGAAGTATATGGATAGGTACAGCATTATGAAAACCAAGGGCTTTAGTAAAGCTTTCATATATTTTAATAAAACGGAAGGCAAATCGTTCATCATACACATCCTTTGCTGTTACTTGTTTTTTATTATATTATAGTAAAAAGTATATAATTATTCTATATAAAATTAAATTGTATTAAAAAATTGATATTAGAAAATAATAAAATTAGAGAATTTTGGGAAATTAGAATGCTTGGTTTTATTCATGCGGTAATTTGGCTATAATTTTATATATTTGTTAATATGACTGTCTGCCAATGCTGAAAAATAGGACTCGGAGAAAGATAAAAAGGAAGCAGGAAAAAGAGGATTTTTTTTGTCCTCAACGAATTATATAATATAGAGGTGGGTAAAATGATAATTGATACCAGTACAACCATTGCGTATAAGTGTTCATCCTGTGGCGCGTTTCAATTTACCAACGTATCGCTTTTTGAGATATCGAATAAAAAGAGAGTTGCTTTACTTGCCGATGCAATGGCTCATCACTGGTTATAGCCAAAGAGGCCCTACTGACTATAGAATTGTGATACCGTGTATAGGGTGCGGCACCGATCATATTTACCTTTTTAGCAGGAGAGATCTTATGTCCTGCGAAATCAGTGTGTTAAACTGCCCTAAAACAGGGATGCAGCAGTGTTTTATAGGTAATGATGAGGATGTGAGAAAGAAAATAGACAGCCTTGAAAGGGAATTTGACGAACTGATTAATACATTGGGCTACGATAATTATTTTGTGAATACCCAGGTTATGTTCGACTCGCTGAATATCATTCATGATATCGCAGAAAAAGGAAATTTATTTTGTGAATGTGGCAATAATGATATTGAATTATTATTACTTTCTGATAAAATTTATTTAAGGTGCAAAAGATGTCCTGCCAATAAAATAATTTATGCCTCATCAAATGAACACCTTAAGAATAATTTGCAGACAAAGCAGATTCTTCTTATGGATGATGGGCAGCCTTTAGATGCCAAGACTACAAAGCCGCTTGCAAAAAAGAGAGATGGAAAATAATTTAAAAATCAATTATAATTATATTAGATGAATTTTATTGATTGGGTTTAGGGTGGACAGTTAGATAAAGAAGGTTTGTTATGTTTTTAATAAGTTGATTTTGGGGAATTGTCATAGTAAGAAATTATAATAATCACATCTATTTTGCATAAATTCAAGGAGCTTTTTACAAAAATAATATAGTATATTATTGATTATATGCAAAATTGTGAATTTTTGGGAGAATGGTAAATTTGCAATTGACAAAAATGATTAGCGTTGATATAATATCTATTGCTTATAACGATACTCTATGATTCTCCTCAAAGTACGAACCTTTCCGGTTACAAAGGTTTTATTAATATTATCTAATTGTATGAACTCCCTATTAAATTGGAAATATATATTATGTATAAATAAGGTGGTGTAATATGGAGGATATAAAGCTCACAGATAAGACGCTTGAGGATTTAAGGTACATTGCGAAAATGTTGGGGATAAAGAGAGTTACCACATATAAAAAAAGTGAACTTATCGAAAAAATTTATGAAGTGGGAAAAAGTAATGGTATAGATAATCTCCAAGAGCAAATCGCTAATAAAGATGAAAAAGAAAACCCGGCTGAAAATAAGGATGAGCAAAAGAATGTAAAGAGCGAGGAGCAGGTTTCCAAGGAGCCCGAAATCCCTAAGGCTGAGGAGCTCCTGTGGTATTGAGAAAATCTAAAAGAGGAAGACCGAAATCGGTCAAGGTTCAACAGGAAGACGCAAAAGTTGAGTCTGTTCCGGCTATAGCTGTGGAAGATAAGGCTGAAGCAGAACCTAAGATTGAATCGAAATCAGAACCTGAAGAATCCAAATCAAAAGCCGAGGTCAAAGAGACTGAATCAAAAGCCGAATCTAAAACAGATGAAATTAATCCTAATAATCAGGAAACCGTTAAACAGGTTGATTCTTCAAAGGCAGATACCTATGAAGCTCTAAAACAACAAAAAGAAGAAAGCAATGCATTAGACAGCAATGCGGCAAAACAGGATCAAGCTGCAAGCTCTGCTGAAAATGCGGTATCGGTCAAGACCGAAGCTGAAGCTGTATCGGAGTCTGATTCTGAAAAAGTAGCAAAGGCAGAACGAAAACAGCCGGAACAAAAGCAGCCTGAGCAAAAGAAAGAGGGAGACAAACTGCCCAACGGGCTTGAAAAGATTGAGAGTGACGATCCGGTAGAAGGAGTACTGGAAGTATTGCCTGACGGCTACGGATTTTTACGAAGCGACAATTACCTGTCCGGCCCTAAGGATGTATATGTATCGCCATCGCAAATCAGACGTTTCAACTTAAAAACTGGAGATAAAATAAAGGGAAAAGGGCGTATTCCGAAAGAGGGAGAAAAGTTCCAAGCTTTACTGTACGTTCAAACAGTTAATGGAGATCCTCCGGAAGTTGCAGCAAAAAGAGTGCCCTTTGAACACCTAACGCCGATATATCCCGACCAGAGGATTAATCTTGAGACTACTCCAAGGGAATTGTCAACTAGGTTGATTGACTTAATTGCACCCATTGGAAAAGGTCAGCGCGGTATGATTGTTTCACCTCCTAAAGCAGGTAAAACCATATTATTAAAGAAAATTGCAAATGCTATTACCACCAATTATCCCGAAATGGAACTGATTGTGCTTCTTATAGATGAAAGACCTGAAGAGGTAACAGATATGCAGCGCTCCATTAACGGAGAGGTAATATATTCTACTTTCGACGAAGTGCCGGAGCATCACATAAAGGTTGCCGAAATGGTACTTGAAAGGGCACAAAGACTGGTTGAGCAGAAAAAAGACGTTGTAATACTGCTTGACAGTATCACAAGGCTTGCAAGGGCATACAACCTTACAATTCCTCCTACGGGAAGAACCCTTTCGGGAGGTCTTGATCCCGGTGCGCTTCACAAGCCGAAGAGATTCTTTGGTGCGGCAAGGAATATTGAAAACGGCGGAAGTCTTACAATTATGGCCACTGCTTTGATTGAAACCGGAAGCAGAATGGATGATGTCATATTCGAAGAATTCAAAGGAACGGGAAATATGGAGCTCCATCTCGACAGAAGGCTTTCCGAAAAGAGAATATTCCCTGCAATAGATGTAAACAGATCCGGAACCAGAAGAGAAGAACTGCTTCTTGATCAGAAGGAGCTTGAAGGAATTTGGGCTATCAGAAAGGCAATGAGCAATATGGGAACTGCAGAGGTTACGGAAATGATTATAAACCGTTTGATGCAGACCAAGAATAATGTGGAATTTGTAAATAGTATAAATGTTGCATTTGTTGAAAAATAATTCTTGCGTATCGTCGGTATTTGTGTTACAATAGTGTTTGCGTTTTGAAAATTATTTCGGCTTAGAATTAAAATAAGTTATGAAAATGCGTCGGAAATGCATTTTCCCAAAAGGCTTATGAAAGAAGGTGAAAAGGTTGAAAGAAGGTATTCATCCAAATTATCAGCAGACAGTTATAAAGTGTGCTTGTGGAGCAACTTATGAGACAGGATCTACAAAGGAGAAAATCAACGTCGAAATTTGTTCGAGCTGCCATCCTTTCTTCACAGGAAAGCAGAAGCTTGTAGATACTGGCGGACGTGTTGATAAGTTTAAGAAAAGATTCGGTATTACTGATTAATTGTTGCTTTATTATTTTAATGAAACGAGTTCACTGAACGAACAAAAAACTATACCAATATCATAAAATGAGGGGATTAAGTATTTAGTCCTCTTATTTATTTTTGTTTTTTTCCATCCTGCGCAAAACATTAAAGAATCCCACAAAAACTTGAAAGAAATGTATTAATATCATATAATTATTTTACATTTTATTTACGTTACGGGGTGGGTGAGGGAAAATGAGCAATGTGCAATTTGACGCATTAAAGTTTAAATATCCGTTCAGAAAACACCAGGAAATGATTCTCCAGAGCTTTAAAAATGAGCAGCTTAAGAGTAAAAACGGTCCTTTGCATTTTCATGTGGTAGCACCTCCGGGGGCGGGCAAGACCATTGTTGGATTGGAATGCGTCATAAGGCTTCAGTCTCCGGCAGTAATTATATGCCCAAATACTGCCATTCAGGGACAGTGGGTTGACAAATTTGACCTTTTCATACCGGAAGGTTCGAATATTAATAAAGATGATATAATAGGGTCAAATCCCAATTCCTTAAAACCTATTAATGTATTTACATATCAGGTGCTCAGTATACCGGACAATGATACCGATTCATATAGAAGCGTGTCCGAAAATATGTGGGCCGAATCCATTAGCGAGTCTTTGGGGATAGCCAAAGAAGAGGCTTTGGACAGAATACAAAAGATGAAGGAAAAGAATCTTGCCGAATACAATAAAGAGATTTCCAAATACACAAAGAAGCTTAGAAACAGCGTCTTTGAAAAGTCCGACGGGGATTTTCTCAAGATCCTTCATCCCAACACGAGAGCTCATAAGAAAGCTTAAGGAAATGGGTGTAAAGACCGTTGTGTTTGATGAATGCCACCACCTGAAAAATTATTGGGCCGTTGTGATGAGAGAGATAATAAAGGAGATTGAGGCAACGAACATTATCGGGCTTACCGCAACTCCACCTTCAAGTGATGAAGGGGAAAGTTATGAATGTTATACCGCTCTTTTAGGAGAGATAGATTTTCAGCTTCCTACTCCTGCTGTTGTAAAGGACGGAATGCTCTCACCCTATCAGGATTTGGTTTATTTTTGTTTGCCGACCCAAGAGGAGCTTAAATTCATTGAAGACACCCATGAACGATATAAAAAGTTGATTGAGAATTTTGATAAAAAAGGATGCGATTTTTACAACTGGATAGAAGAAAGGATTGTTGAAAGAAAACTCGTATCCGGCGGAAAACAGGATTGGACGAAGTTTATCAATTCAAGACCGGGTTTTGCTGCGGCGGGTGTTAAGTATCTTATAAAAAACGACTGCAAGCTTCCCTGGGATATTACGATAACCGAGGACATGTATAATGAAATGACGGTGGGGGATTGGTGCTATTTAATTGAGGATTTTGCGCTGCACAAGCTTAAAGTCAGTGACAGCGATGAAGATAAAGTGTTGTATGAAGATATAAAGCTGGCGTTAAGGAGTCTGGGCTTTATTCTTACGGAAAGGGGAATACGAAATCACAATTCTCCTGTTGACCGCGTTCTAGCCTACAGCAAAAGCAAGCTTTTGGCTGTTAAGGATATTATAAAAGAGGAAATGCTCAGCATGGGGGACAAACTCAGGGTGGCTGTCATTACAGACTTTGAGATTTCCAACGCCCTGTCGTTAAAGAAGGTTGAAAATGTGCTGGATGAAGAGAGCGGGGGAGCCGTAAGCGTATTGAAGGAGCTTGTGGCTGATCCTGAAATTGACAAACTCAATCCTATAATGGTGACAGCGAAGAATTTACTGTGTGATGACGACATTTCAAATCAGTATGTTGAGATTGGAACCAAGTGGGCAAAAGATAATTCCTTGGATATAAAGCTTGAAGTACAGCCGGGAGTTGAAGGATTGTTCTGTGCTATTTCCGGCTCGGGTAAGGATTGGAATTCGAAAACAGCGGTGCTGTTTACCACATATCTCCTTGAAGAAGGTGTCACAAAGTGTTTGATAGGTACAAGAGGACTATTCAGCGAGGGATGGGACAGCATTGCCCTAAATACATTAATCGACTTGTCCACTGCCACAACCTTTGCTTCGGTCAACCAGCTGAGGGGAAGAAGCATCCGAAAGAACGAGAAGGAGCCTCAGAAACTCGCAAACAACTGGGATATAGTATGTATTGCTCCGGGATTGGAGAGGGGCTATAACGACCTTGAGAGGCTTTTGAAAAACACAAGCAGTTTTACGGTATATGTGAGGATGGAAGAATCCAGCAGGGAATTGACCATGTGGACGCGGCACTGTCCTTTAACGAAACAAAGATAATGCAGGAAGGAATACAGAGCATCAACGCAAGAATGTTAAAGAAATTGAGACAACGAGAAGATGTCTATAAGGCGTGGAAAATAGGAGAACCCTTTTCGAATATTGAGGTGGGCTGCTGTGAGCTCAAGCTGTCAAAGCCATGTAAAATGAAGACTGCGGGCCTTATGAAAAAAGAGTTCGGCACGTTGGAAGAAAGCTTAAATTGGGAGTGGTATGCGGCATAGGAAGCATCGGGGCAATTTTGATGGCGGCAGCAGGCATGACCTTTGGGCCTTTTGGTACTCTTCCCGTTATTGCAGCAGGGGTGCTTATGGGAGTTAAGTCCGTTACGGATATAAGAGGTTTTTGGAAATACGGAAATGACCTTTTTATGGGGCGTCCTGCCATTGAATCTATAACAGATATATCGAAATGCCTGTTTTATGCCTTGAAGGAATGCGGTTCATAAGCCGTGATTTGTATGAAAGAAAAATAACGGTTACGGAAAGGGCGGATGGAAGCCTTAGAGTCTATCTTGAGGCATCGAAGGAGGACTCGCAGACATTTGCAGCATCCTTGGCAGAGATATTGGCACCGATAGAGGACCAGAGATATGCGGTGCAAAGGTACGAGGAAAAAATGCCGGAGGATAATTTTGAGAGGTTGAATTGCATGATCGGATGGGGACTTAATAAGTCAAATCCTCAGTTGGTATGCTATCATCCGCTTCCGTCCCTGTTTAATCACAAGGACAAAGCATTGGTGTTCAAAAAATACTGGAACAGGTATGTAAGCCCCGGGGATATTGTATATTTGAAAGGTGAAGAGGGTAAGAAAGTGGTGGAAAATTATGGCAGAGTAAATTTCCTCGGGTCCAAAAAACAGCTGAGCAATATATGGATGTAATTATTGATTCGGCTTTTTAATAGTTTACGCGGACCAGCCAAAATTTAATACCTTTGTCACTCCACCTAAGTCCCAGGGTACTCTATATCTGTCGGTATTGTGGCAGTTAACCAGGGAATAACCCTTTGAGTCGGCACCTGTCACAACGGATATATGGACTACTTTTCCCTTCTTTTCGTAGGCTACATAGTCCCCCGGCAGTAGCTTAAAGGAAGCTTTAAAAACTTGGTTGTAAGTACCCTTTGCAATTAATGAACCTCTGCCGCTGTAAAGCATGTAACTGTTGAAGGCATGGGCATTAACCCATGCTTTGCTTCCGTCTTTTTCATACCTCCATCCGCCGGACTGCCTGAATTTACCTCCTTCGTAGAGAATTTGGGAAGCAAAGTTTGCACAGTCTCCTCCTAAGGGATTGTAGTCTCTGTACTTTTTATTATAGGTATAGCCATATTCTTCGGCAGAGGCGGCACCACAATAGCGGTCGGCATATTCCACTGCGCTCACGCGCCTTTTGTTAAGTTTGGAGAAGTCTCTGGGAGATGAGCTAAGTAGGTATTGTTTAAATTCATCTACTTTTATATTGTCGGTGTTCAGGGAATCGGCAAAGGGGTCTGTATACCATTCTTTTGAAATAAGCCACTGGCCGTTAATGTTATCCAGGTTCATGGAATGGTAGGTTCCGATCCTGAAGGAATTGGTGATTTCGGGTTGGTTTTCGTAAGTGTAATAATATTCTGTGGAGGCTATGAAATTAATCAAATAGCCGCTGCCCCGTTCCTTTACTTGACGGATTTTAACTTTGGATTTTATGTCGGTAAATTTTATGCCCTGCTTATCTGCCCAGTTATGAAGGTATTCCATCTTTTTTTCCTGGTGCTCATATGCCCATGTTCCAAACTTTGTCTTTTTATTATAGAGCGTTTCAATAAGCTCCAGATCCTTATCCAGGAAGGCCTTATTTCTGGTTCTGAAAATTTCATCAAGCATTATTATATGCTCTTCATTAACGGCAATGCTTGGCAAAGCCGGAGAAGTATTGTATAGAGTAATACTAAGAGCACAAATTATAATCACAAAAACGATACCTATAAGTACAGGTCTTTTTATTGTCACAAATGCGTACATGGTATTTCTCCTTATTTTTTACTCATAGAATTATATGAATTAGTAGCTTCAGAAATTATATAAAAATTAAGACAGGGGCTTTTAAATAAGTGGATTTTTTCAAGTAGATTTTTTATAGTATAATTTATGGAGACAAGTCAAAAGCATTTTGCGATAAGCAGGGGAATATATGAAAATGAAGAGAAAAGTAAAGATTTTATTGTCAATATTGGCAGCCTGTATTTTAATATTGGTATATATGCTTGTAGAGCCTTATTGGTTAGAGATAACATACATAGAAATAAAGGATAAGGATATCCCGGATTCTTTTGACGGTAAAAAAATAGTATATGTCTCCGATATTCACCATGGCCCGGATTTCTCCAGAGAAAGGGTCAAAAACCTGGTTGAAAAAGTCAATAATCTTAATCCGGACATTATTTTTGTCGGGGGAGACTATATAGAGAAAGGGAAACAGTATATAAAACCCTGTTTTGAAGAGTTAAGAGGTCTAAATGCTTCTCTCGGAAAGTTTGGGGTATTGGGGAACCATGATTATTATCACAATGGAGATCTTGTAAGGCAAAGCATGAAGGAAACAGGAATAGTTCTTCTTGACAATGCAGCCCAATGGATTACCTATGGCAGCGGCAGGATAAAGGTGTGCGGAGTTGGCTACTTTAACCGCTATTTATATCCGATAGAGTCGTATCTTGAAGATGTCAGCGAAGATGACTTTGTAATTTTGCTGTCCCACGACCCCGATTATGCAGAAAATATTCGCAATTATAAAATAGATATTGTACTAAGCGGACATACCCATGGGGGACAGATTACGCTTTTTGGTCTGTGGGCTCCCTACATTCCTTCGATTTACGGACAGAAATACAGGACAGGTATGTAGATACGGGGTATACCCGGGTTTATGTCAGCAACGGGGTGGGCACTTCAGGTATTCCCTTAAGGTTTTTTGCCCGGCCTGAGATTATGGTATTTGAATTGGTTAAAGAAAAGTAAATGAAAAAATTGATTTTTTTTAAAACTGAAGGAACTTTTGGGAATGATGATCTGTCTAATAAGTATGAATTATTATATAAAAACAAGGAGTGAAGAAATATGAAAAGCAAATTGGTGCTGGCTATAGCACTGGTTATGATTGTGTCTACGGCTTTGTCCGGGGTTGCCCTTGCCAAGGAAGATACCGGACTTGAAGATGCAATTAAAAGAGTAAAACAGTTGTTTGTGATTCCTGAAGAAAACAGTGAATTTTCCTATTCGGCAAGTTCCAGGGGAGATATTACGGTGTGGATGCTGAATTGGCAAGCAAAAGGGGATGAAGGTTCAAATGTTTTCGTTACTGTGGACAGTACTGGGGATATATTGAACTATCATTTTTACAAGGGTATGGAGCAAAACAATTTAAAGCTTCCGAAAATAAGCAGGGACGAGGCAAAAGCCAAAGCCGAAGAAATTATTGAAAAACTCAATCCGGAAATATTGGATAGTCTGAAGCTTATGCCGATTGCTCAGTACACATCAATTTATGACAGAACATATTATTTCGGATATGTAAGAACACACAACGGAATTCTTGTTCCGTCCAATGATATTTGGGTGGAAATTGACAAACAGACCGGGGAGCTGGTAAGCTACAACAAAACATGGAACAAGGATATAATTTTTCCGTCTGCTGAAAAAATTTTAAGCCTTAAAGAAGCACAGGAAGCGTATATCAAAAACCTTGGCTTGAGACTTACATACAATGCTGTAACTGAAAACGACGGCGTCACAATATATGCTGCATATACTCCTATATACGGTTCGGAATACTATATTGATGCCTTTACAGGAGAAAGAACTACGCGAGGGTTTGAGTACGGTACAGATGAGTATGGGATAGCTTTCAATGAGGCGGTGAAAAAAAGCAGGGCGCTTTTTGATGCCGGTATAGGTTCGGCAGACGTGGTTTTGACACCGGAAGAAATAAAAGCTGTAGAGGAAGCTGCAGGATTACTTACTCAAGAAGAGGCGGAAAAGATAGCTAGAGAATTAAAAGTATTGGAGCTTGACGATACATTTGTGGTTGATTGGGCGAATCTTTACAAAGAATGGCCGACCAGAACCAATTACAATTGGAATCTTTATTTTGTGAAAGACACAGACAAAAGCAGTGAAGACTACTGCAGCATAAATGTTTCTATCAATGCAAAAACCGGTGAGATATTAGGATTTAACATCAATAAGGCCAGTAAGGAAAATACTGTGAAACTTGACAGGGAAGCTGCAAAGAAAATTGTAGAAGAGTTTTTAAAGGAGATTCAGCCGGAAAAATTCAAAGAAACTGAATATGATGAAATAACTGATAGAGCAATAATATTATATTCTGAAAATCAACAGCCTGCGTATCATGTATTCAACTACACGAGAAAGGTCAAGGGAGTTCCGTTCCCGGGCAACGGTATCAGTGTGGGATTTGACGCCGTAACCGGTAAAATTCAAAACTACAAATTGGAATGGTACGATATTGGGTTTCCTTCTGTAGAGAAAGCTCTTGAAATTGAAAAGATCTATGAAATTTTCTTTGAAGAAATAGGCCTTGAACTTCAATATATTACGGATGGAAATAATGTCGTATATATGGAGAAAGTAGCTGCGGATGCAGTTACAGCTACGGATAAGAAAACGGAGGCAAAGCTTGTATATGCTGTTAATACAAAAAAACCGGCAATATTGGATGCGGATACCGGAATTATTTTAGACGGTAGCGGAAAGCCGTACAAGGAAAATAAAGCTCTGGAGTACACCGATATTTCAGACCACTATGCCAAAAAGCAAATTGAAATATTGGCTGAAATGGGAATTGGGTTGGAAGGTCCTGAGTTAAAGCCCAATGAAAAAATAAAGCAAAAAGACTTCCTGCTTCTTATTTCCCAAACTTTAAACGGATATCAGTTCTACGGAAAGACTTCGCTAAGCAGCGGCGAGGAAACAGAGGAACTTTATAAAAACCTTATAAGACAAGGAATTGTAAAAGAGGGCGAAAAGAATCCGGAAGCTTATTTGACAAGAGAAGATAGTGTGAAGTTTGTTATAAGGGCATTAGGTTATGATAAAGTGGCAGACATTAGTGATATTTTCAATTGTACCTTCAAAGATAAGGATGAAATTAATCCGGAGTTAATCGGGTATGTAGTTATAGCAAAGGGTCTTAAGATTGTGAACGGCTATGGAGAATACTTCAGACCGAAAGATGAGCTTAAAAAAGCAGATGCTTTGATAATAATTTATAACTACCTTCAAATTTAACATTTTTGGAATACAATTTAGGGGAGGCCTTTGGGCTTCCCCACCTCCTTTTTATGGCGAAATCATAGACCCTGTGTTTAAAGAAATGAATATTGAAGCATACGGATACATAAATTCATTACAGGGGGAGAGGCAATGAAAAGATTTTATTCCGGTATTGTTGTCATTATTACTTTTGCATTCATACTTGGAGGTATAATTTACAGCAAAAGGTTTGGAAATGTGTTTTTCACTGACACATCAGGTAAATTCTATAATGAAGTTCCTCAGAGAAGCAAATACGAGGAAAGAAAACTTATGCTTTTAAAATTTATAGAAAGTCACTTGATGGATTCTGAAGGGGGAGTCATAACGAATACCCATCCAAAGAATGGTGATCCGGATACTTTGTCGGAGTCAATAGGCATACTTATGGAGTATGCAGTCATAGACGACAATAAAACTTTGTTTGACAGGGAGTATCGGTATCTTAGAAAAAATCTTATCACCGAAGATTTCTTTATAAAATGGAGAACGGGAAATGATATTTTCTGCAATGCTTCCATAGATGATTTGAGAATTATCGGCGCGCTTCTTGACGCATATGAGAAATGGGGAGAAGAAGATTATAGGAATTTGGCGCTTTCTTTGCATCAAAGCATATATAATTCCCAGGTAAAAGACGGCAATCTTTATGAGTTTTATGATTGGAAATACAATATCCCAAAGACTTCTAGTCCTTTGTGTTATTTTAATTTGAAAGTTATGAGAAAGTTACAAAAATACAATAAGGGATGGAAAAAAGTATACGATAGAAGTCTAAATATTATTGCAGGAGGCGAAAAGGACGTTTCACCTCTATTCTACAAGTATTTTGACTACAATCTGGGTAAGTACCTGCCGACGAGGAATATGGGGAAAGCGGCGGAATATGCCTTGTGTATAGCCTCTATACCGCTCTCTGCATGGCGGAAGCGGGTATTTACGATAATGAACTGCTAAGCTGGCTTGGAAGCGAGATGGAAAAAGGAAAAGTGTATGCGTGGTATAATCCGCATAGCAAAAAGCCTGTTTCTGATATGGAAAGCACGGCGGTATATGCATTGGGGTCTATTTTTGCCGGACTTTCAGGAGATGAGGTGCTTTCACAAAAGCTTCTTGACAGAATGCTTGAGTTTATGGTGACCGATGAGGACTCTAAATATTACGGAGGTTTTGGAAACAGTGAGACCGGAGAATTTTATTCCTTTGACAACCTTATGGCATTGAAGGCTCTGGCTTTGGCTGAATAGGGGATTGGTATACACGTGAATTTATCATGTGGGAATTTGTGTGTTGGGAAAATTAGAGAATTAGGGAAAATTGAAGATAATGCAACTAATAAATATATTTTTGTGTTAAACAATGTAATATAATAAAAATATATATTAGAATAATTTAACAACATATAATATAATTTAT
>NZ_BAVR01000044.1 GCF_000521465.1 Acetivibrio straminisolvens JCM 21531 | reverse complement strand
CTTAACATATCCAATTAAATCAACTTAAATTATAACACTAAAACAATGGTTTTGTGAATAAAAACTTGACAAAAATCAGGGATTGAAGTCATCCCCCAGTATTATTATAAAATCAAACCGCGATCCGGGGTCAATTTCCTTCCTTATCCTCTTTATATTCAGCAGGTTTCCCAATTCTTCACCGGAAACATTTTCTTTTTTTTCAACAATTGCAGAACCAACATATTTTAAAGAGCTTCCATTGCCCGAGCTTACTATAAACATAGCCTTCAAGGGTCATTCTGATTTCTTCCGCAAGATTTTTTCGTCCGGTATAATTTATAACCTGTATGCTTGCACCTTTTTGCTGAATAACTATCGGCGTTTCCGGAATATTTTCGGCTTCTTGAGGGTTGTCCGTGCTTAATACCGAAGAAGAAGTAACTACAGGCTCTGTACTTGGACTGCTCTCCAAAGTATTTACCGGAGTGGAAGTACCGGTGACAGCAGGTGTAGATACTGTGCTTGCTATTCTTGCCATTGTTACATCGGTATTTTCATTGTTTTCTTCCGGGTTTTTAAAAAAGTAAAAATAACTGCACGTTACTAGAAGCAAAACCAGAATCACACCAAACAGCCTAAAACGCTTATTTCTTTTTTTCCTTCTAACCTTTTTCTTTGCCATAAATAATCAATCTCCCGTACGACAGAAATCTACGGCATAGTTTCTTTGATAATAAAATTCCGTGCTAAAATTGTGTCGGGATGAATAAGCACTCCTTTGTCCAAAATATATCTTATTGTATTATCTAAAGAAATCACTATGGACCTGTCCAAATCGCGATAAGCCAGCTCCCTTACTTCATCAACTCCCGGAAATTTTCTTCCCGGCTCAATATAATCCGAAATAAAAATTATTTTGTCCAGCAAAGCCATATTTTCTTTACCGGTAGTATGGCATTCAATAGCTCCCAGTATTCCTTTATCTTCAACTCCATACTCTTTAGAAGCCAGTACTGCACCTATAGGTCCGTGCAAAAGCTCCGGCTGCGTTAAAGTAATATAATCAACATTTATATTATACTCTTCACACAATTCAAATACAGCCTGTCCCTTTATTTCTCTTGCACAATCGTGCAAAAGGCCTGCTATGGATGCCCTTTCCACATCCTCGCCATATATTTTTGCAAGGCTTACCGCCGTATCCATAACCCCCAGTGAATGCATAAATCTTTTAGAAGAAAGAACTCCTTCAAGTTTTCTTTTCATATCATCTATCGTCATTGCTGCTACCTCTAAATTAGAGTATTAAAACATCCTTTATTTCAATACTATTTAAGATATAACCCTTCTTTTTTTATATAGTTTTCCACTGCCTCAGGAACCAGATATTTTATGGTTTTTCCTTCCTTTACCCTATTTCTAATCATCGTCGCAGATATTTCAATCAAAGGTATTTCCGCCTCCAGTATACTGGCTGAGAATGTATCCTCAAGATACTTTATCCGTTCTCCAAAACCGTCTTTTGAAGTCCCCGGTCTTAAAGCCGCAATAAACTTGCAGGTTTTAAACACCTTCTCGTAATCCTTCCATGTAAGAAGGTCATACAAAACATCTGCACCAATTATATAATACAAAGTGGCAATACCCTTGTACTGTTCATTTAGAATACTTAAGGTATCAATGGTATAAGTATACCCTTCCCTGTCAACCTCAATCCTTGATTCTTCAAAATAAGGGTTGTCCTTTAAAGCTTCACAAACCATGTTATATCTGTGCTCTGCATCGGTCACCATCTGCTGTTTTTTATGGGGAGGGTTGCCTGAAGGTATAAAAAGAACCTTATCAAGTTCAAAAGCTCCCCTTATTATCTCCGCCATTATCAAATGACCGTTGTGAATGGGATCAAAAGTTCCTCCCAGTATTCCTATCCTCATAATATTCTCTTCCATAATCAATTCCTTCACTATAAAAAACAGCTACAGTAATTAAAAACCTTTTTCAAAAATTTATTATAGCATACAATTGCCATGTTTTAAATAAATAAATCCATATAAAACCATGCAAATAAAAAGGTTTAACATATGATTTACCTCTTTCATTTATTATCCTTCTTCAAAAAACCATAGATACTCCATCAATATCTTTTACACCTGTTTCAACATACCCCAATTTTATATAAAGCTCTTGTATTCTTACTGTTAAATCCGGTAAAAATTTCATACATTACACAGTTTTTAAATATGTTCTCGATTTCCTTCATTAAAGCTTTTCCGATACCTCTGTTTTGAAACTCAGGGTGTACAATGAGCCTGCCTATATGGCAAACATTTTCATCGTCCAAATGAGCACGCACAGAACCAACAATTTTTCCTTCTAATATATACTTTAGAAATTGTCTTTTTTCGTATTCCTCAGTGATGCTTTCCAGGGTCTGTGTCATAGGAGAAATATTAAAATTGTTTACTTCCATTGCCACCCTTTCAAAAGCTTTCTTTTGTAAATTCAATATATCCGGCAAATCTTCTTTTGTTGCCTTCTTAATAATGCCTTCCATTTTCCATCCTCCATTCACAAAACTGATAGCTTTGTCTTTTTTTATTTTAAATGAAAAAAGCAGTTTTTAAATTATTTCTGATTAATACTCCTATAAAAATAAGAGAGCATTATGCCCTCTTACTTTATTCCTATATCTTTTCGATAGTGCATATCTTGGAACTTAATTTTTCCGACTCCCTCATAAGCCTTCTTTATTGCCTGATCCAGATTGCTTTCCATGGCTGTGACTCCCAGCACGCGTCCTCCTGCGGTATAATATTTACCGTCTTCACGCTTTGTACCTGCGTGGAAGACTACAATATTCGCATCCCTTTCGGCATCTTCAATGCCTGATATCTCATATCCTGTTTTATACTCTTTAGGATATCCTCCCGAAGCCATGATCACACATACACAGGCATTGTCATTCCAGCTTATCTCGATTTCATCCAATCTTTCATCGATAATTGCATCAAATATATCAATTATGTCGGTATTAAGCCTTGGAAGCACCACCTGGGTCTCCGGGTCTCCAAACCTGGCATTGTACTCCAACACCTTCGGGCCGTCCTTTGTAATAATAAGCCCAAAGTACAATACCCCTTTAAACTTTCTGCCTTCCTTCTCCATAGCCTCAATCGTAGGCTTATAGATTTTCTCCATGCAGTACTTGTCGATTTCCTCAGTATATATCCTACTTGGAGAACGTTCCCATACCTCCGGTATTAAGCCCTTGGTCATTGTCCAATGCTCTCTTGTGGTCTTGGGAGGAAACCATGGTCTTTATGGTTTTTCCATCAGTAAAAGCCAACATCGATACCTCTTGGCCCACCAAAAACTCTTCAATTACCACCTTGCTTCCGGCTTCGCCAAAAACCTTATCTTCCATGATGCTTTCAACCGCTTGCTTCGCCTCATCGAAATTCTGTGCAATTATTACACCCTTACCCAATGCCAGACCATCAGCCTTTACAACCAACGGATACTGCTGATTCTGTAAATAACTTATGGCATCGGTACTGTTTTCAAAAACCTCATAACTTGCAGTAGGTATATTGTACTTTTTCATAAGGTTTTTCGCAAAAGCCTTACTGCTTTCAATTGTAGCTGCTGCCTTTCTCGGTCCGAATGCTCTGATTCCCGCTTCCTCAAGGGCATCAACCATTCCGGCTGCCAAAGGGTCATCCGGAGCAACCACTACCATATCAATTTCCTTTTCTTTCGAAAAGTTTACAATTCCATCTATATCCATTGCCTTTACCGGCACACACTCGGCTATTGCAGAAATGCCACCGTTGCCGGGAGCGCAATACACTTTTTCCACTTTGGGACTTTGAACAATTTTCCAGACCAGTGTATGCTCACGTCCGCCGCTTCCTACAACCAATACCTTCATCTTATTCCTCCTTAAGTATAGTCATTAATGCTTAAAGTGTCTCATTCCTGTAAACACCATTGCGATGCCGTATTTGTTGCATGCATCGATGGATTCCTGGTCTCTTATCGAGCCCCCGGGCTGGATAATTGCAGTGATCCCTGCAGCTGCTGCTGCCTCAACACAATCGGCAAACGGGAAAAAGGCATCCGATGCAAGAACCGCTCCCTTTGTTCTTTCTCCGCCATATTCAATGGCAATCTTGCAGGCTGTAACTCTGTTGGTCTGGCCCGGGCCTACTCCAATGGTTTGCTTTCCCTTTGCCAGTGCAATACCGTTGGACTTGGTATGCTTTACAACCTTCATGGCAAAAATGAGATCTTCCATCTCTTCGTGGGTAGGTTTCTTTTCCGTAACAACTTTCAAATCGTCCATGTTGAGAAGTTCACTGTTGTAGTTTTGTACCAGCAAACCTCCTGCTACTTTCTTCATGTCATAGGTTCCGTGAGGAAGCTTTGAAGAAATGTTTTCAAGCTGAAGAAGTCTTATATTTTTCTTTTGAGTAAGAACATTCAATGCCCCTTCCGTAAAGGATGGTGCAATAACTATCTCAACAAAAATCTTGTTTATTTCCTCTGCAGTTTTTTCGTCAATTTCCCTGTTCGCCGCAATAATGCCGCCAAATATGGATACAGGGTCGGCTTCATACGCCTTTACATATGCATCATATATATTTGAAGCGCTTGCCACACCGCACGGATTTGCGTGTTTTACTGCAACCACAGTGGGTTCGTCAAATTCTTTTATAATTTCTATAGCACCGTTTGCATCATTTATATTGTTATATGAAAGTTCCTTTCCGTGCAGCTGTTTTGCAGCCGTTATGCAGCCAACGTTTGCTCCCACTTCTTTATAGAATACGGCTTTTTGATGGGGATTTTCGCCGTATCTCATATCCTGTACCTTTTCAAAGGTCAGAGAAAGGGTTTCAGGGAATACTTCCTCCCCAATCTTGTCCCTTAGATACTTGGCAATTAAAGTATCATAGTGGCTTGTATGCTCAAACACCTTATATGCCAGCTTAAATTTGGTTTTTAAAGATATATCCTTTGAAGTCTTAAGCTCTTCTAAAATAGCGTTGTAATCCGATGGGTCAACAATCACAGCCACATCCTGATAATTCTTTGCTGCAGCCCTTATCATTGTAGGTCCGCCTATATCAATGTTCTCAATTGCTTCCTCAAGCTCAATATTCTCTTTGAGAATTGTCTGCTTGAACGGATAAAGATTTATTATTACCATATCTATTGTTTCTATATTAAGCTCTTTTAGCTGTTTCATATGTTCCTCATTGCTTCTCATTGCAAGAATTCCTGCATGAACATTGGGATGAAGGGTTTTTACTCTTCCGTCAAGACATTCCGGAAAACCGGTAACATCCGATATATTTATTACCTTTATTCCGGCATCACTCAAAGTCTTCGCAGTTCCTCCGGTGGAGATAATCTCAACACCCATATTCTGAAGTTCCTTGGCCATCTCGACAATTCCAGTCTTGTCGGATACACTTATTAACGCACGCTTTACCACATTATCACTCCTTTTAGTTTATAATAAAAATTTGAGTACCTTTGCATCGTTTGTATATAGCAATTTCACTAATATTAACTGCCTTACCGGCTTACTTATCCCTAATCCTGACTTTTCTTCCCTCAACCTCAAGCCTTCCTTCGGCAAAAAGCTTTATAGCCTCGGGGAGAATTTCCCACTCCGCTTCTTCCATTACCCTCTTTTGAAGCGTTTCCGCAGTGTCATCGTCCTTTATGTACACAGCTTTCTGCAAGATAATCGGTCCGCTGTCGGCTTCAAGTTCAACGAAATGAACAGTAGCCCCGGTCACCTTGACACCGTATTCCAGTGCTTTCTGATGAGGAATTATACCGTAATAACCTTTGCCGCAAAAAGCTGGTATCAAAGAAGGATGAATATTAATTATCCTGTTCTCAAACCGCCTTACAAAGTTCTCTCCAAGTATGGACAAAAAACCAGCCATCACAACAAGCCCAACATCATAGCTTTCAAAATGCTCTATCAGCGCTTCCCCATACTCATGCACTGAAGCATAATCCTTCCTCGCAATGCAAACAGCCGAAATGTTGTGCTTTTTCGCCCTTTCCAGAGCATATACATTGGGCTTGCTCGATACAACGGTAACAATGGAACAGTCCTTTATAAAGCCGCTTTCAATCTTATCAATTATAGCCTGCAGATTGGTTCCTCCTCCGGAAACCAATACACCAATTCTTAACATATCTCAAGCCCTGCCTTATCCGATACAATTTCTCCAATTATGTAAGCTTGCTCTTTGTCTTTATTCAAATACTCCAAAACACTATTTGCAATTTCAGCATCCACAGCAATTGTCATGCCTATTCCCATATTAAAGGTATTGTACATATCCATTTCATCAAGATTCCCAAGGTCCTTTAAGAGAGTAAATATCGGAAGTACCGGCCAAGTTCCCTTAAATATCTTAACTCCCAGACCTTGAGGCAGCATTCTCGGTATGTTCTCAATGAATCCTCCGCCGGTAATATGGGATATTCCTTTTAATTCAAACTTTTCTTTCAAATCCAGGATTGTCTTAACATACAACCTTGTAGGCTTTATAATCTCTTCACCTAAAGTGGTTCCAAGAATCTTAACCTCTTCCGAAGCTTTTGGGATTTGGCGCCAATTTTTCTTACCAAGGAGTATCCGTTGCTGTGGATACCCGATGAAGCAAGCCCGATTAATTTGTCTCCCGGCTTAATTTTACTGCCGTCTATAATCTTATCTCTGTCCACTATCCCGACAGCAAATCCGGCCAAATCATACTCATCTTCAGGGTAAAATCCGGGCATTTCTGCTGTCTCTCCGCCTATCAAAGCACACCCTGCCTCAACGCAGCCATCGGCTATACCTTTGACAATTTGTGCCACCTTTTCGGGACGGTTTTTGCCCAGAGCAATATAGTCGAGGAAAAACAGAGGCTCCGCACCACTGCATACAACATCATTTACACACATTGCCACACAGTCAATACCAACAGTGTCATGCTTGTCCATCAAAAAAGCAATTTTCAACTTTGTCCCTACCCCATCGGTCCCCGATACCAAAACAGGGTTCGAATATTTATCTTTGTTTAAACCAAATAATCCGCCAAATCCTCCTATATCGGTAAGAACCTCAGGCCTGAATGTTCTTTTTACATCATTCCTCATAAGCCTGACAGCTTCATAACCCGCTTCAACATCAACACCCGCATCTTTATACGTAGTCATCAAAGTACCTCCTAATTAGAAATAAAATAAATTATATAATCTAATTTTAGCAATTGACCAATATTATCCGCAACTATACTTATTTGCATTTTCAGGTACTTCCATCGGATATTGGCCGGTGAAGCATCCGGTGCAAAAACCGCATTTAGCTCCAACAGGTGTTTTCAAAAGTCCTTCAAGACTCAAGTATCCGAGACTGTCTGCACCTGTCATCTTTCTAATCTCTTCAACAGAACATTCCGCAGCAATAAGCTGGGATCTGCTCGATGTATCGACTCCAAAGAAACATGGATATATATAAGGCGGAGAACTAATTCTCATATGAACTTCTTTCGCACCGGCATCCCTCAAAATCTGAACAAGTCTTTTACTGGTAGTACCTCTCACTATTGAGTCATCTATCATAACAACTCTTTTCCCGTCAACAGCTTCCTTCAAGGCGTTAAGCTTAATTCTCACGCCGTTTTCTCTCTGCCCTTGCTCGGGTTGAATAAAGGTTCTTCCGATATACCTGTTTTTAATAAGTCCCAAATCATAAGGTATACCCGACTCCATGGAGTAACCCAACGCTGCAGATATTCCCGAATCCGGAACTCCAAAAACAAGATCCGCTTCTACCGGGTGCTCCTGAGCAAGCCTCCTTCCGGCCTCAATTCTTGCCCTGTGAACACTGGCTCCGTCAATGTAACTGTCGGGTCTTGCAAAATAAATATGCTCAAAAATACAAAGTGCCGACTTTCCGGGAACTTCCATTTGTATCGAAGTCATGCCGCTTTCTTCAATAACAATTATCTCTCCGGGATTCACATCTCTTATATATTCTGCCCCTATTGCATCAAGAGCACAAGTCTCTGAAGCAAGGATATAGGAATCATCTATATGGCCAATGCAAAGAGGCCTTATTCCATGAGGATCCCTGATACCTATAAGTTTGTTTGGCGTGAGAATAACCAGCGAATAGGCACCTTTTATTTCTTTCATCACCTTCACGATTGCCTCTTCAATATTATTGCTGGACAACCTGAACCTTGAAATCAAATTCAAAATTACTTCGGAATCAATTGTCGACTGAAATATAATACCCTCTTCTTCCAGCTTTTCTCTTATTTTTGCTGCGTTTACAAGGTTACCGTTGTGAGCCATAGCCATCTGGCCGCTCTTGTATTTTATAACCATAGGCTGAGAGTTTTCCCTGCTGCTTGCGCCGGTTGTTGAATATCTCACATGCCCTATTGCAATTTTACCTTTTAGGCTGTTTAGAATTTTTTCATTAAAAATCTCAGGTACAAGCCCCATATCCTTGTGGAAAAGCAGCTTTTCCCCATCGTTGACGGCAATTCCGGCACTTTCCTGTCCCCTGTGCTGAAGAGCGTACAGTGCATAATAAGTCAGGCGTGCACTATCCAAATTGTTTTTATTGTAAATTCCGAAAACCCCACACTCTTCTTTTAACTTGTCAAATACAAATTCGTCTTCGGACAAGAAAATATCGTTTATGTTATTAAAATGATTTTCCCTTTTCATGCCAAACATATTTTTTCTCCTTATATCAATTTAGTAAAATATGAATTATTAAAGGCTCTTTATCTTTTCTTGAAGTGCTTCGTTCCTCTCTTCAACTTTTTTCTCAAGTTGCTTCTTATATTCCTTCATCTTTTCTCTGAGCTCCGTATAAGCAGTTGACAATATCTGAACCGCGAGCAGAGCTGCATTTTCCGCTCCGTCAATAGCAACTGTGGCAACAGGAATTCCGGAAGGCATCTGAACTATAGACAGTAATGAATCCAGCCCGTCCAATGTAGATGATTTAATGGGTACACCGATAACCGGTAGGGGCGTAAATGCTGCCAAAACTCCCGGCAAATGAGCTGCTTTTCCGGCACCGGCTATTATAACGTCAAAACCGTTTTCTTCAGCACCCTTAGCAAATTCTGCCGCTTTGTCAGGTGTCCTGTGAGCCGAACAAACTATTGCCGAAACCTCTACATCAAACTGCTTTAAAACCTTGATGCAGTTCTGTAAAACTGAAAAATCGGAATCGCTTCCCATAACAAGAGCAACTTTTGGTTTTTTTTCAACTTTTGTCATAGCCATAGTTCAACCTCCATGAAAATTTTATATAATATTTGTTATATTGTTAACTCATATATTCTTACATAATTATCGTGTCCCAAAATTAGCCATCAGAAAATATAAAAGTCTGATCCTAACGGATCAAACTTTTATATTCAGTATCTAAAAGCCTAAAGCTCCAAACACAAAATTCAATATAAACATTAACACTACTATATAAAGGATTGGATGTACCTCTTTTGCTTTACCTCTAACTATTTTTGATATTACGTAGAATGTAAAACCTGCAGCAACTCCATTTGAAATACTGTAGGTAAAAGGCATTATAACAACTGTGAAGAATGCTGAAACAGCCTCTTCAAAATCATCCCACTTTATCTTAGCAAGGGATTCCATCATTAAAATACCTACGACAATAAGTGCTGGAGCAGTTGCGGCAGCTGTTACCATACCCGCGATCGGCGATAAGAACAACGCCAAGAAGAAAAACAATGCGGTGAAAACTGATGTAAGACCGGTTCTTCCTCCTACGCTGATTCCTGCAGCACTTTCAACATAGGTGGTGGTATTGCTTGTACCTAAAAGTGCACCTATGGATGTAGCTGTCGAATCTGCAAACAAAGCCTTGTCCAGTCTTGATTTAAAGCCTTTTCCTGAGTGAAGTGCTTTTTCATCCTCTTCGTCAAAAATTCCGGTCTTTCTGCCCGTTCCAAGGAACGTTCCTATTGTATCAAAAGTATCCGACAGGCTGAAGGCAAGTATTGTAGCCAAAACAGTCAGTATCTTGCTGGGGTCGCTAAAGAGCCCTGCCAAATCAAGCTTTAAAAAAGTCTCCGACATTGATGGAGGTAAAAGCTTGTCGCTGTTAGATCCGGAATAGGTGTTATATTCATAAACAACCCAATGACAGTGGTTGCCATTATTCCCCAAAGTATTGCTCCTTTGACCTTTAAAAGCATTAAAACAACTGTGATTACAAGCCCGATTAATGCCAATTGAGTTACCGGATCTGTAAAGTTGGCAAGAGCCGGAACAATATCTCCTGAAACTACACTTCCGTTGGGCAGTGTAGTATAAGTGCCACTGCTAACAGTAAAATCAAGCAAATGCGCCTGTTTAATTCCTATGTATGTTATAAACAGGCCTATTCCGCCGCTTATAGCATACTGGAGTGATTCCGGTATAGCAGCTATCAACATCTTTCTGACTCTCGTGACAGTTATGAGTATGTTTATCAATCCGCAAATAAAAACTATTGCCAAAGCCTGTTGCCACGAAAATCCCTGTCCCAAAACAACGGTGTACGCAAAGAATGCATTTAGTCCCATGCCCGGTGCCTGAGCATACGGAACATTTGCAACCAATCCCATTATCAATGTACCGATTATTGCTGCAAGTATTGTTGCAACAAATACAGCACCCTTATCCATCCCTGCGGCCTCCAGGGTATTGGGATTGACAAAAATAACATATGCCATCGTTACGAAAGTAGTTAGGCCCGCTATAAATTCTGTCCTGACATTTGTGCCGTTTTCTTTGAGCTTAAAAAACTTTTCCATAAAACCCCTCCTTCATCCTTTCGGATTTATAAAAGTTTGAAATAAAAATGGGCTGGCAGGACCAACCCTTCAAACCGATACAACAAAACGATGCCATTAACCGCCAAAACTTCCGATTCTAAATTGAAACAATATTATTATCCCACAAAGATGTAATTTTAAGTCGATAAATAGAAATCCGTGATGTTTACGCTAAGTTTTTGTTCAAAGCAAACCTGATTTTCACATAAATAATACTATCAAAACAAAGTACAGGTTGTCAATGAAAGTTATCAAAAAATACGAACATTATTTTCAGTTTTCGAGGTTAATATTCGTTTTTCTATGAAATTATAGGTTTACAATAATCTATCCAATCAAAGACAGCAAATAAACCACCAAGGGCATTGTTACAATTCCCAGTAATGTTGTAATAAATACGTTTTCAGTAGCTATTCTATAGTCTGAACCATACTGTTCCGCTAAAGCCGGAACAATTGTGCCGCATGGCATCGAAAGCTGTAGAATAATTACTGCTTTGACAAGGGGATCTACAAAATCTATAAATGAAAAGACAAATAAAGCAATGCATGGAATCAAAATAAGTTTAAACAAGGCCAGAATAAATATAGGGTACCTCTTTATTAAATCTTTTGCACTGCTGATTTTAGTCTCCGACAATATCAGACCGATAAAAAGCATTGATAAAGGAACTGTAGCTTCGCCTATCGGAATAAATGCATTGGATATAAAGCCGCCAATATCATAAATGTACGGAATACTGTCTATAATACCCTTAAAATTCGACTTTATCAGCATAATAACAAGACCTGCTGTAAAGGCTATGGTATTGGCATTTATGAGGTGCTTTAGATTCTCCTTCACACTCACCTTTTTATGCCTGTTAACGAGGAAAATTCCTAAAGTCCATAAAATAGCGTCATTTGCCAGATTGAAAAATACAGCATAAATTAAAATGCCGTCTCCGTAAAGCGATCTTAAAAGGGGAAAAGCCAGATAAATTACATTTCCAAACATAAAATGCATTTTATATACATTTTTCGTTGCCCCTTCAAGACCCAATATCTTACCGGTAAAATGTCCCAGAACAAAGGAAAACATAATAAATACCGCTCCCAACAGGAAAATAAACATTCCGTTTATCAGAATGTCTTTGGTAAAATTACGCCCTGCCAAAGTTGTAAAAATCAAGAGCGGTGCTGTAAGCTTTATTACTGTCCTTGAAAGCACTGTTCCCGAATTGTCGGGAAGATAACGGGTCTTGCCTGCAATAAATCCTATAAGTCCCATAATTACCAAAATAGAAATTTGATTGATTAAAATCTGTATTTGAGCTGTAAGGCTTTGAATTTCGATCATTTCTAAGACTCCTACAAAATATTATCAAACTGCATTGAGACACTCTTTAGACATATCTCCTATTTATCGACGTTTTTTAGCAGTTTGACCGACTGATATAATACCACATTAATGGGCGCTTTTCAACAATTATAACGCCTCGGTATAAAGAAAATTTTCGGTTACAAAAACTTTTCTCACCCATAAAAATTTAATGAAAAAAGCTCCCTAAGAATTATTCCAAGGGAACTTAAAATTGACATACCCGAAAAATTAAGAGCTTATACCGCAAATGACAGTTCTTTTCTTAAAATCAGCAAAAAGATTCAGTGATTTTGAAACATCAAATTCGTACACCTTGATAATATCTGCAAAGCTTTCGGCATCAGAGGCAATGTGCTGTAAAACCGAAACTTCATTTTTGAAAAATTCCTTATTAAATATTTCAGTACCGCTCTGTTCGGTGTCCATTGCTGCCACATAAAACATTTCCGTTTCAACTATATCTTGAAACATATGACTGCCGTAAGATAACTCAGGAACAAATCCGATTTCCGTATCTGCATATTCGCATAAAATTTTAAAATTGGATATATCCGAAAACACAACAGGGACACCCAAATCGGGGGATGATGTGCCGATTCGTCCCGGACTTACAAGCATCAACTTCTTATTCTTTCCCTCATAATATTTGTTAATCTTTGATACTATACTGCATATTGAACTTTTCTGATTATAAGCATAGCCATGATATTTTTTAGAATCAATCCACACAACTACATCAATATTTAGTTTTGCGGAATTTCCCATAAAGGTCTGATTGACCTTAAAAAAAATTTTATCCTCCTCAATGCTTGGAATATCCTGACTGGCAGCACTTTGCCATACGGACATAGGTCTGCACTGCAGAATATTTACGGTAAACGCACCGTCTTTTCTAAAATTAATTGTGTATTCCATGTCTACCGGATTTCCGTAATGCTCCTCAAGAGTAGAGAGGATGTCTTTCATCATCTTCATAAGTTCTTTTTTCTTTACAATCCCGTCACAGGAAACAAAAAGAACTTCCCTCCTCTGCCCCCTTTCAAAAAACATTCTCTCAGTATCATAATCATGCTCACATATAAGTCTCAAATACCAATCCGGGAGCTCCCGAATCAAATCATTTACAGACACATCTCTCATTTCATTTTTCTGCAGATCAATAACATCTACTTTTCGCTGCGAAAACGATGTTTATCTCTTGCTCTAATTAAAGTGGTACTTTCAGGGTTATCCAAATTTACCAATCTGGGATAATCGATACCCGTTCTGTCAACTGCCTTTGTCCCAAGGCCCGCAACCAAGCGTAACAGCCCTGCATCTGCACTTAGCTCATCACTCCAGCGGTACACACTGTAGGAAAACCCTACTCCCGCGGCACAAGGCATATAATATTTATCAAATTTTGTTCCGCTGACACGCTGCACCAAAATAGCCATTTGCTCGTCCATTTTATCCAATCCCCGTTGTCTGCGGTATTCCAAAGCAGACTTATCCATGGTACTTGCATATACCCTGCGCACTGCATTTTCAAATTGCAAAAGCCTTTCTTCCGGGCTGCATGCATTTACACAGAAAACCGACTCGTATTTTCCTGCAAAAGCATTTCCAAATCCGTCTTCAAGGAAACTACTTGAACGTACAATGATAGGAATTTGTCCGAAATAGTTCAGCATTCTTCTAAATTGGGCCCGAATCGATTCGGAGAATTTTCCGTTTAATATCGCATTTTTCAACTCCTCTGCCTTTTCAAAATAGTACTCGTTACTACGCTGTAAAATACGCAATTTCCAAAGTTTGTTTTCAACAATATATGAATAAAAAATATCCGTCCCAATATAATAAGAATCCTGAGGCTCCAAATACTTTACATACTGCGGCAAGTAGTTTGCAACCATTTTCCTTGCTAAAAGCATACCGCAAGCCTTTCCTCCAATTGTTCCCGTCCCGATCATTCTTTCTTTAATATAGAAGTAGTCCTCAGGACTGAATTCTTTTCTTATCAGATCAGCCATTTTATGATCGTGGGTCATCATACTACGGGTTATTTTGTTGAGAGTCCAGTCTGTAATTTCTCCCCTATAATAGGATTCCTTGGCCTCTCTGAAAAACCTGTCATAGCTGTCAATATTCTGCTCTGCATGCTTCATTTGTTCATTATGAATGAGGTTGTAATAATCAGCCAAGTCCACACTATTGGTTAGGGATTCCAACCGGTTATCGTCATTGAGCCTGTAAGGCAAATACATGTCAGGCAAATAGCGGTTCCATACTTTAATAGGATGTACAAATATATCTTTATCATCCGAATGCACATCAATAAATAATTGAGTAGTCTCCTGAATACGAGCAATTGTCGCAAAGTCGTGATGCCCTCTTAATACCGGGAACAATGCCACAGTATCAAGTTCAAACAAATAGGGGCAAGTCACACAAAAGAAATTTCCCATCATCAAATCTGTAGACCAGGCAACCTGCAGGTCAGAGAGAGAATCAAACACATAAAACGCTTCTGCACCTTCATTTTTGATTATATTATGAACTTCAACCGTAAAGGCCTCAAAGCCGCTATTGGCGTTTAGCTGATAGATTTTAAGACCTTCTGTATATTCCAATAAAGGTTCGTGGGTGGAAAATCGAATATAAATGATATTTCTTTTATCTTCTATAGATTGCTGTACAAAGGGACGTACGATTCTTTTAAAATCATTCAAGCAAGTTACTTGAATAACCACATTATCTCCAAGTCTCATGTTGTCAAGAACCTTATCCAAACTCGGTATACCTGATTTAACTCTCTCAAAAGCCGGCATATCTACCACCAATATAGTCTATTAACTATATTTGATCCTTTCTTCATAGAATATTATCAAACGGGCAAAAAGACTTAAAAAATAAGGTCATTATATGTTTCAATTATAACATTTTTTATAGATTTATTATAATATAATGCTAGGACTTAATACTAGCAAAATACACAAATAAAAATAAAAGCTCGGGATATCGAGTACCTTCGCTTTTGCCTCTTTCATTTCATTCCAAGAGGCCAAATAAAAAGAGTAATGCAAGCCGTGTCACCCACAACCGCATTACCCTTTATTTATGGCAAACCTACTCAATCTACGTTGTTTATCCTGCTAAGCAGCTCATCCAGCATCTCCTCGCTTACCCTTCCCTGTGTGAAAGTTGTAAGCGAATGTAAAGGCATATTCTTTATATGGGCAACCATCATATCATGAGTATTATTCATATCTATCTGCAAAGCATCCGTTATTCCCTTTAGTATTGGACTAAAAGCAGCAGCAGCCGTAGAATCGGACATCAAATCTTCAACTGTGGAGTTTTCATCGAATCTTTTTCTTATCTTCACTGTTGAATTTACCCTCACCGATTCTTTTAAAACTATATCCCTTGAAGACTTTCCGATCAATATCAAAAACTCTCCGCTCTCAACATGCCAATCCTTGATTTTTGTGTTGTAATATGCAAAAGCCCTCTTATCCAAAGTAAACGTAACAGTCTTTTCTTCACCCGGATTGAGAAAAACCTTCTCAAATCCCCTAAGCTCCTTCTCCGGTCTTTGAATGCTGCTTTTCACATCTTTTACATAAAGCTGCACTATTTCCTTTCCCGCCATTTTGCCTACATTCTTAACTTTAACGCTGACATTTATAACGTTGTTGTCGGAAATATCTTTTTTATCCACCGATATATCGCTGTATTCGAATTTAGTATAGCTTAGACCATGACCAAAGGGGAACAACGGCTCTATTCCCTTCGTATCATAATATCTGTATCCCACAAACAGACCTTCTTTATATTCCACCCTGTCATCTTCGCCAGGGAAATTCAAATAAGACGGATTGTGACTCAATTTTACCGGAAAGGTTTCGGCAAGTTTCCCCGACGGATTAACTTCACCGAATAATATATCTGCCAATGCACCACCTAATGCCTGACCTCCCAAATAAGCTTCAAGTACAGCTTTTACCTGGTCAATCCACGGCATTTCAACCGGTGAGCCGTTGAACAGTACCACAACAACATTGCTCTGGACTTTGGCCACCTCTTCTATCAGCCTGTTTTGATTTTCCGGCATACGCATGTGAGTTCGGTCAAACCCTTCAGATTCATATTCATCCGGAAGTCCCGCAAATATTACCGCAACATCCGAGCTTTGTGCCACTTTTCTAGCCTCGTTTATCAATTTTTCATCAATCTCGTCACATGCCAGACTGTATCCTTCCGAATAAACAATATTTGTCTCACTGCCTCCGGTCTTTTTTATCTCTTCATAAATATCATCAAATCTTGTCGGAGTAATATGAGAACTGCCCGCTCCCTGATATCTCGGTTTTTTCACAAAAGCTCCTATCAAAGCTATAGTTCCTGTCTTTTTAAGGGGAAGTATATCGTCCTCATTTTTAAGCAGCACCATCGACTCACCTGCAACCTGTCTTGCAAGTACGTGATGGGCATCTTTGTCATATTGCGCGTTTTCCTTTTTGCTTTCCAGAGCCATAAAAATTACTTTCAAAATTCTCTCAACCGCTCTGTCCAAAATATTCTCAGACAACTTTCCGCTTCTTACGGCTTCAACTATTTTTTTATCCCTAATACCAAAGCTTGAGGCATTTCCAGATCAAGTCCGGCATCCAGCCCATTAACTCTATCATTTACCGCACCCCAATCCGATACCACAAAACCTTCATGCATCCATTCATCTTTTAAAATATCCGTTAAAAGATATCTGTTTTCCGAGCAATATTCTCCGTTGAGCTTGTTGTATGCACACATAACAGTCCATGGCCGAGCTTTTTTTACAGCACTTTCAAAGCTTGCAAAATATATCTCCCTTAATGTTCTTTCATCCACAACCGCATCTACAGTCATTCTCCTGTATTCCTGATTGTTTGCGGCAAAATGCTTAAGAGAGGTTCCGACTCCCTGGCTTTGCACTCCCTTTATATGACTTGCGGCCATCTCCGACGAAAGGTAGGGATCCTCAGAAAAATATTCAAAATTTCTCCCGCATAAAGGTGAACGCTTTATATTTGCACCGGGCCCAAGCAGTATTGAGACATTTTCAGCCTGACATTCTTCACCCAACGCAGCACCTACCTTTTCAAGCAGTTCCCTGTCCCATGAACTCGCCAAACCTGCGGCAGACGGAAAGCAAGTTGCAGGAATGCTGTTGTTGATATCTGCCATATTTGCATCTTCTTTCATCTTTCTCAACCCATGGGTCCATCGGTCATCATTATTGACGGAATTCCCAGTCTTTCAACAGGCTTGGTACGCCAGGCGTCCAGTCCTGAACACAACCCAGCCTTTTCCTCCAGCGTCATTTGCTTAATTATTTTTTTGATGTCCCTAGTCATTTTTCTCCTCCTCTTATTGTACGTTTATATGTGCATATATCAGATATCAAATTGCTTCCGCAAATCAAACTAACAATATTTTATCACCAAACTTTATAGTCATATAACCAATAATAACTCCTTCTCCAGTAAAAGGGCTGGCCTCCGAAGACGAAAACCAACCCAAAATTACCTTGCAGTAGCATGTCCGTCAGTTTATATCAACTGACATTTTAACGTTTACCGTGATGTCATTAAAGTATTTATCCAAACTTCTTGACTGATTCTTTCCGTCTTTATCAATGTAATCTATGGTGTATATTATCTTGGAATCCGCTCCGTCAAATACTATTGTGCCCGGTTTCATGAATTTTACTTTTATTTTGAAACTGCCAATATCAAAGCTATAACCTTTACCTTTATACGTAAGCGGAATATTATTTATCGCACCGGTAATCTTTGTTCTGGTTACTCCGCCCACCGAAACACTTTGAGTGCTCATCCAATCAGGCACCTCAACCGGTAGTACTCCTGCCGGAAGAATTTCTTCGTACAATACATTGTCAAGTACGACATCATAGTTTATCTTCAGACATATATTGTCGAAAATATCCGCAAGTTCTATAAAATCATTTGCCCTGTAATAGTGCTTTCCTGTTGCCTCTATTGACTCAACTCCGCTTTCGGCCGCAATTTCCTCCATCACAGTGCCTATATTTTCATCGGAAAAGTCTATAAACTGAAGATTAATACCGGCTGAAGTAATCATTTTACCAATATCCTTTGCATAATCCGTTGAACTGTATGCTTCATTGTCAGGCTTTATGTGATCAGCTTTTCCGTTTCCTGTTTTCGGCTCATTCCCTACATTGTTCATTGCTGTCCAACGGTTCGGCACTGAGCCTGCCAGAACAACTATATACTTTGAAACCGGATCTTTCGAAGGCTTATTAAGAATATGATATGCCCTTCTCATAGCATCTCCCATATTGCTAAATCCCGAAGTTCCCGGTTCGATGGCATGAATTTTCTGTTTTAGAGTAACCGCATTGCCGCTCATGAATAAATCATACTGCTTAAAATCATTATCATTCGCAGAATCAGAATACTGAATAACGGATATTTTTGTTTTAGAACCTACGAACCTATCTATTAAGCTCTTTGCCACATCTTTTACCAATTTCAAATGACTGGTATTTTGCATATACTTTTCTTCAACAACGTTAAATTGCCCTTCTGTATGATTTACCTTAAGATCACTGGCAGTAAAATTAAGTTGGTTTCCTGCAATAGCTCCATTGATGGTATTGTTGTTACCCAAGAATAAAATCTTTCCCGAGTCGGGATTTGCAGGATTTCCCGGGGCGTATGCTATACCGTTTATAGTAGAGTTACTCGTCTGATATTCAATATTTCCGCCTATGGAGTAGACATACAGCTTGTCATTTGGTCCGCTGGGGTATAAATTTTCTCCTTGTATAATTATATTTCCGTCAGCAACAATAAATCCTTCACTGACGTTATTGGTGCTTCTCAACGATATAAGAACATTTCCTTTGAAATACATCGAAGAGTTTATAACAAGTGTGCCCATTCCAAATATTTCAAAGCGTCCGGCAAATATGTTATAAATTATAAAAATGTCTTCTTGTCCCGGCATCGGATAAGGGAAAAAACTAGGAGGATAATCTTCGGGTCTGAAAACCATAAAATCTTCCGCTGCATCATTAATCAGTTCATTGTGAAAATACGGCATCTCTATCGGAGTAGTGATATTTTTAAGTGTTTTTATATCTACATTTTTACTTACAATATTAAAGCTGGCAGCCGAACAAGTTTGGGAAATCTGTATTGAATCGGCTGTAGATGTAAACAAACTGTTTGTATGTACACTTCCGTTAATGGAAGCACTTTTTCCCTGTATGGTCAAATCACGGTTTGAGTATATTCCAAAGTCCAACGGTGATAAAATATCCTTCACATAGGAATTTAATGCCCCTGAGTTATCCAATACAAGGACTACTTCTTTCTTAGTGTCTATTGAACCCTCTAAAGCAATCTCTCCGCTTTGGGACAATGATATATCAGCTTCTTTTCCAAGTTCTATTTCATACACTGAATTCCTTGAAGCAGTAACGCTGGCTACCAAAGCATCCTCCTTCGGTGCAGGTGGCCCTGGAGGCAATGGAGAAGTAATTTTTTCAATATGAACATTATCCAGAATGATGTCATGAGCCTTATTTGCTATTGCGCCGATTTTCCCCATCTCGAAAACAATCGCAACACTTGTACCTTCTGAACTGTTTAACGTAAATTCACAGGTATAAGTTTTCATATGGGAATCAATCTTTATTATCTTGCCGTAATATTCAATCAGACTGCTTGTGGCATCCTGCAGAGATACTATTATATCCCTCGGCATTGTAGACTTTGCATCAAAAGTAAGCCTATAGGTTTTGGAATTTTCAAGTACAATTCCTGCATGCTTCAATTGAATCGCCCAATAATTTGCCCCGACATTTTCGATAGCTGTTTTCGACATTTTATTTCCGGACGGTTCAGAATAAACAGCATTGCTGGCATTTGCACCGGATACACTGTCACAATAAAAGCTCCAAAGTATCGTTCCGGCCTCAAAATCTCCGTTAGGAACCGCTTGGTTCATCCAATCTGCAGGAGTCTCAAGTCCTGAAGGTGTAGGGATAACTTCAGGAGTAGGAGTAGCTGAAGATGTTACGGTAGGTATCGGACTCATTTGCGGAGTCGGTGTCGCCAAAGAAGGAGTGGGCGTAAGCATTACCGGTTCCGTTCCACTGAAAAGAACCCCGTTCAAATAACCTGTAACCTTGTCCCATGCTGCAAAATCTGTGTTTGTCTGACAGAAGGAATAATCGTTGGTCTGAGTAAAATCCTGGCTATAATTGCTTTGATAGGCTCTTGCTTTTACTAATACCGATGTATTTGGTGCTAGACTTCCGGCTTGGGCATTAAATCCCAATTCTATATATTTGTTTGCTCCGGAAGTATTTATATCTTTTATGGTATATGTTATGCAAGTATTAATTACATTTCCACTATTTGCGGCATGGTCGATGAAAACAGTAATAGGAGAAACACCGTCATCGGTAAAATAATACCTAAGCTTAATGTCGGAAAGTTCAACTGCAGAAGCTCCGTTGTTGATAACCTTGAAATTTAAATTCATAGAACCGACATTTGCACCCAAATTTCCATTAAAAAATTCTACACTGATACCTTCAGAACTCGCATAGACACTCAAACCGATGACAGCAGCCGATATGATTTGGACCAACAGACAAACTGTAAGAAATAATGTACTTTGCTTATATAATGATTTTTTTAACATGCTACATTTATCCCCCTTCATTTTTGCGTTGATAAGTACGAAGAAATTTTATGTCGATTATATCAATGCCCGATTACAAATTATACTGCGAGACTTTAACCGGCTTGTTGGAGTCGCCAAATGTCTTTACAAGGATAGTCTTAGGATTAAAAGAAGAACGCAGATAAATTTGTGCTTCGTATAAATTCATTTCGCCGTCTTTGCCTGTTATTTCAGCTATACCGCTCACATAATTTCTCGAATCGTCATACAACTCTATCATCAAAATTTTGCTTTCCACATTTACCTTTCCATAAACCGTCAGAATTTTTCCCTCTTCTTTGCTTTCCCATCTGTCCACACTAAACTCCAATTCTCTGAAATATGATATCTCCCCCAAATCCCGCACCTGGTCAACATAAGAAATATAAACCGCTCTTTTGGCACCATCCCATGAAACATCCGCTCCCGCATTCTCGCTTACGAACCTTAATGGGACAAAAGTCCTTCCTTCCACAATTTCGGCCTCAGCATCAAGATTTACTTTGTAACCGTTGACATAAGCAAAAGCTTTTCCGATTTCAATATAAATCTGTGTGGTATCATTAGTTGCCATAATGGTGCGGTTTACTCCGTTCCAACTTATATCCACACCCAGAGCTTCGAAAATAGCCCTGAAAGGCACCATCGTTCTTCCATTTTTTATGTACGGGGATACATCAAACTCAATTTCAAGACCATTTAAAAATACCTTTATTTCATCTGCTGCCAAAGAGCTGTTTTGCGCAGCAAATGATAAATTTCCTGTGATATTAAATACAATCAAAGTACAAAATATCATCAGATATGAAAAAAACACACTTATTTTTTTCATAAGTATCCTCCTCCACCTCACATATTTGAAATTATTACATACATTAAAATTTTAGAATCTGTCGTAAACTTTAAAGAATCTGTTTTTAAATTATTGAAAGAAATAACTCGGAAATGAAAAATTATGTAGGCCGTGTTGAAGATTTCTATCTAACAATACTTAATTATAATATAAAGTTACATTTTCCCTCATATAATAATTATATAACGAATTTGGTGTTTGAGTCAACTTTATACCACACTTTGTAATTATATTGACATATTTTCCCCAGGTAAAGTTTATGCAGGATTGTACAATTATACCATCAATAGTATAATCAATGGTATAATTATAAACATAATCTATTACTTTAATTGCTTTGATTTCGTTGTGAGTTTCTTAAATTCAATTGTATACATAAAAAAAGCAAACAGTGTAGAAACAACTGCGATTATGACAGCAATATTAACCATGACATCAGTATAAGAATTCACAAGTCTTCCTGACCTTATAAATATAGTTAATACTATCGCCAGAAAAAAAACAACTGTAGAAAACTTGCCGTACCAGTCAGCCTGCACAACAAAATTAACCTTCTTATATATTAAAATACTACCGATGACCATAAACGACTCTTTTGCAACAACAATTATCAAAACCGGTAACGGTATAATCTCCTGTATAGTAAGGATAGTCAGTGCAGTTAACTGCATCATTTGTCAGCTAACGGATCCGCAAGCTTTCCAAATGACGTTATCATATTGAATTTTCTTGCAATTACCCCATCCAAAACATCGGTAATTCCCGCTAGAAGAAATAAAACTACAGCAACAGTATACTGCTCATTATACAGGTAATAAGCAAAGAAAGGAACAAAAACAAACCTTATTGCAGTTAATATATTTGGAATATTCACCCATCCACCACCTTAAAATAATTATACAATCTACAAAACAGCTTTGCTTAACAACTCAAAGATATCCGGCGCATGTTTTTTAATATTTACGGGCTTAAGATTCCTGTTTGTCCATGCATGCACTGTTTCTCCTGTGGTTATCAGAGAATTATCAGAACATTTGTAAACCTCATAGTAAAACGTTATTTTCGAATAGGATATTTGCTTAACACAAGTTTTTACAATGAGCCTGTCTTCATATCTTGCCGCGCCTTTATATCTGCATGCAAGCTCAATCAGAGGAAGCATAAACCCTCTCTCTTCAATTCCCGAATAGGACATCCCCATACTCTTTATAAATTCTGTTCGCGCCGCCTCAAACCAGATAGGATAGTTTGAATGATGAACTATTCCCATCTGATCTGTTTCAGCATATCTAACTATAATCTCTGTTTCCGATATAATCAATGCTTATTCACCTTACCATGATATGTGGTCTTTTTACATAATGGAAAATCAATTAATATATATCTATAACGATAATATTCTGCTTAGCTGAATCAAATCTTCAGAAATAGTTTTCTTTGCTTCCAAAGCTTCATCCAAATCCATGTCACCCAACTGGTTGTCCTTAAATACTATTATCCTGTTGCGCTTGTTTTCCCTAAGAACTTCAATAGCTTTTGCCCCCATCTGGCTTGCCATTACCCTGTCATATACAGTGGGACTGCCCCCTCTTTGAATATGTCCCAATATGGTAGCCCTAGCTTCAATGCCTGTCTTTTCGGTAATTTCCTTTGCTATCTCGATGGCTTTACCTTCCACTCCTTCGGCAACTATAACAAGGTAGTGCTTTTTGCCTCTGTTTCTTCCTTCAATTATAGGCTTTATGATATCGGTATCCATATCATAAGGCTTTTCAGGAAGAACAACAGCCTCAGCACCTCCGGAAATACCCACATTTACGGCAATATATCCGGCATGCCTGCCCATAACTTCCAGCACACTGCATCTCTCATGGGAATATGCAGTATCTCTTATTTTGTCTATTGCATCCTGAACAGTGTTCATCGCAGTATCATAGCCTATGGTATAATCGGTACAACCAATGTCATTATCAATTGTTCCCGGTATTCCTATGACATTAAGCCCTAACTTGCTAATATCCCTGGCTCCTCTGTAGGACCCGTCTCCGCCTATTACTACGAGAGCATCAATACCAAACACTTTTGCCATGGACATGGCTTTTTTAAGTCCTTCCTCCGTCTTAAACTGAGGAGACCTGGCTGTCTGGAGTATAGTACCTCCCCTGTGAATTATATCACCTACCGACCTTGCGGTCAGTTCCTCTATATCTCCATTAATTAGGCCGTTATAGCCTTTTCTAATTCCCAAAACCTTAAAACCATAATAAAGGCCTGTCCTAACAACCGCCCTTATGGCCGCATTCATTCCGGGAGCATCTCCCCCGCTTGTTAATACACCTATAGTTCTTACAGTACTCATCTCCGCTAACCTCCTATAATATTAAACCCGTGTTTCAAGAGGCTAAACACGGGATAATAAAAAAACTATATTAACTTTAATTCAATATCCCTTTTCAATAATAACACTATGGGCCTCTTCCACTTCGGCTTCAGGGACTAAGACTTCATAATAATTGTCATTATTTTCGTGATTTTTGCTTATAGGTCTTAATTTAACCAGAATACCTTCGCTCGTCAATAGTTCCTGCATAGTAGTGGCGATCTCTTTGCTTTGAGCCATATACACCACTGTCCACATATAAAACACGCCCCTTTTTACGTTATTCACCGGAATAAACTTCTCCATGCCTGCATATTATTCTAGCTTTTCCTCTGATTTTTATCGCAGAAGTATTATCGGTAAACTGGGCAATAAGAACTTCACCCTTATCCAGTTTCTCGGTATGGTGGAACTTTGTATCTTTACCTCTGGTAAGGCCAATAATATTCACACCATTTTCTTCAGCCTTTATTACAACATAATCCCCATATATTTTTTCCATATCCCAATCCAAACAGAACCACCTCGACATAACTATATATTAATTTTCACCAAAAATCAATATGAATTTTAGGTAAAGCTTATGAGACTTTGACATTTTCCTCTCCTATCAGCAATTTCAGCTCATTAATTACGGTATCGTTAAGGCTCACCCAACAATCCCTTTCCAAAACTCTAAGCTTTTTTTGATTTTCATTGTACAGACATACAGGAGTATTTCCTCCAAAGAATTTCAACATACACAATATGGATTCCATCAGTTCGTTGTCCATGTTTTCTTCCACTCTCAAATAAAGCTTTTCCAATCTCTTCTTTGCCGGACTTGAGTTATCGCCTTTTCTTAACGGTCTTACTTCCTCGCATATTATTTTAGGCTGTTCCTCTTCTTTTATACTTATGCTTCCCCTTATCAATACAATGTTTTCCACTTCTATAAGTTTTGAAAACCTTTCCAAAACAGCGGGGAAAACTATTATCTCCATTGTTCCATATAAATCCTCCAGCGTTAGAAAAGCCATCAAATTATTATTCTTCGTACTTTTTGTTTTCTTAGCAGTAATTATTCCCCCAACCGTCACAAACATACCATCTTTTAAATCTTTTGCTCCATCCACAGTTATTGCTTCATTGGTTTCCTCCGAATGCGACATCATATCCTTGCTGTACAACGTGACTATTTCACCAATTTCCTGCTCAAATTCGCTTAAAGGATGCCCGGATATATAAAGTCCCAGCATTTCCTTTTCCATTGACAGAAGAATCTTTGCCGAATACTCATCCATATCGGGATAAATATCTTCGTCTTCAGGATAAATCGGACGCTTTTCTCCCGTTTTCGCATCATTATCGTTTGATGCCATATCAAATATAGAAAGCTGCCCTTCCATACTCTTTTTTCTTAAATTTGCTATTCCTTCCATCATTTTTTCATACACCGCCATAAGCTTTGAACGATATACTCCCAGTGAATCAAAGGCTCCGCTTTTTATGAGGCTCTCAATACATCTCTTGTTTACATCTTTTCCATCAACTCTCTCCAAAAAGTCTCTGAAACTCTTAAAATTTCCGTTTCCGTTTCTTTCATCAATAATTGTTCTAACGGCATTTTCACCGACATTCTTAACCGCTGCAAGTCCAAACCTTATTTTCCCGTTCACAACAGTAAATCTGACATCGCTTTCGTTTATATCCGGAGGAAGCACCTCAATATCCAACTTACGGCACTCGTGTACATACTGAGATATTTTATCGCTGCTTCCCATAAAGCTGTTTAACAGGGCTGCAATAAATTCCACAGGGTAATAACATTTGAGCCACGCAGTCTGATAAGCTATAACTGCATAAGCAGCAGCATGGGACTTATTGAATGCATAGCTTGCAAAATCCATCATCTCATCAAATATTTTATTGGCGGTTACCTCATCTACACCGTTTCTAATAGCTCCCTTTACTATAATATTTCCATTATCGTCATCTATTCCATAAATAAAATTTTTTCTTTCCTGTTCCATTACACTGACCTTTTTCTTGGCCATTGCACGTCTCACCAAATCGGACCTTCCCATTGAGTACCCTGCAAGGTCACGGACTATCTGCATTACCTGCTCCTGATAAACCATACAACCATAAGTCACGTTCAGTATGTTTTCCAATAGAGGATGGTCATACTTTACAAGTCCGGGATTGTTTTTGTTTTTGATATACCTTGGAATCTGATCCATTGGCCCCGGCCGATACAAAGATATACCGGCTATTATATCTTCCAAAGATGCAGGCTGAAGCTCTTTCATAAACTGAGTCATACCTGCGCTTTCCAACTGAAACACTCCCGCTGTCCGCCCTTCCCCTATGAGCTTGAATACATTCGGGTCATCCATTTTGAGCTCATTAATACTTATATCCTTATTGTGATTCTTATTTATAAGGGCTACCGCATCCCTTATTACCGTAAGAGTCCTAAGCCCCAAAAAGTCCATTTTGAGAAGCCCAAGCTCCTCTAAAAGTCCCATGGTAAACTGCGTCGTTATGCTGTCCTCACTCTTTTGAAGGGGAACATATTCTGTTAAAGGCTCCTTGGAAATAACCACCCCTGCGGCATGAGTCGACGCATGTCTCGGCATGCCTTCAAGAAGCTTTGCAGTATCAATCAGCTCCCTTACCCTTTCATCCTCATTATACCTCTGACGAAGCTCGGGATTTAGCTCCATAGCCTTTTCTATATTCATACCAATCTGAAAAGGAATCATCTTTGCAATAACATCAACATCCCCATAGGGTATGTCCAGGGCTCTTCCCACATCCCTTATAGCAGCCCTTGCAGCCATGGTTCCAAAGGTAATAATCTGGGCAACACGGTCCTTGCCGTACTTTTGGACAACATAATCTATAACTTCCTGTCTTCTTTCGAAACAAAAGTCTATGTCAATATCGGGCATGCTTATTCTCTCAGGATTTAGAAACCTCTCAAAAAGAAGGTTGTACTTTATGGGATCAATATTGGTAATTCCAAGGCAATAGGCTACAAGGCTTCCCGCAGCAGAACCCCTTCCGGTCCCACCATTATTCCTTTTTCCTTTGCATATCTGATAAAATCTCCTACAATGAGGAAATAATCCACATAGCCCATTTGCTTAATTACCGAAAGCTCATATTCCAGCCTGTTTATCTTCTCTTCATCCCTGTCTTCTTTGCCGTAAATCCTTTCAAATCCCTGATAGCAAAGAGATTTCAGATATTCGTACGGTTCTTTCCGGTCCGGCACATCAAATTTGGGCAAGTGCAACTTGTTAAATTCCATCTCCACATTGCACATATCCGCAATTCTAACGGTATTGGAAATTGCTTCGGGAATGTTTCCAAAAAGACTAATCATTTCTTCGGGAGACTTTACATAAAAATCGTCCGTGGAAAACATCATTCTATCTTCATCATTTATACTCTTTCCTGTTTGTATGCAAAGAAGGATTTCATGGGCACGCGCATCCTCTCTTCTGAGATAATGGGCGTCATTGGTTGCAACAAGGGGTATTCCCGTTTCTCTGCTAAGCTTTATCATCTGTTGGTTGACTATGTTCTGCTCCTCGATACCGTTTATCTGAAGCTCAAGATAAAAATTGTCCTGCCCGAAAATGCTGTTAAGCCTGAGCGCAAGCTCTTTTGCCTTTTCATAATTGTTGTTTAAAATCGCTTTGGGTATATCTCCCGAAAGGCAGGCACTTGTGGCAATCAAACCTTCACTGTATCTTTCGAGGACTTCCATGTCGACCCTCGGCTTATAGTAAAAGCCTTCGGTAAATCCTATGGACACAATTTTCATCAAATTCTTGTATCCGGTATTGTTTTTTGCCAAAAGCACCATATGACCGGGATCAGCATCCCAGCCTCCCTGCTTGTCAAATCTTGACCTCTTGGCAGTATATATTTCACACCCCAGGATGGGCTTTATTCCATTATTGACAGCTTCTTTGTAAAAATCAACAACTCCATACATTACACCATGGTCAGTTATTGCAATACTGTCCATTCCCAGCTCTTTTGTACGTTTTACAAGATCCTTTATCCTGTTTGCTCCGTCAAGAAGACTGTACTCTGTATGGACATGAAGGTGCACAAACTTCTGCAAACCTATCACCCTTCTCATCTTTAGCTTTCGGCATATTATAACATTTCAGTTCAAAATATATAATCAAAAAATATTTATTGCCTCGTTATAAAAATATTTTCATGAATGTTCATGAACTTATGCCTTAAAACACAGTATAAACTTCACACATATATACATACATATATATTAATTATTATAGCACACAATAAAACAAGCTGCACAAATCACTTCTAAAAATAATAAATTGGAAGATTTAAAACAAAGAATGTGCATACAACACTATAAATCAAAGGGTGATGCATGCACATATCTTAATCGTGTCAAAATACAAGATATATTTTACAATCAGTCTTTAAGAAGCGGTTCTATCACTGACAGTACATTATCCTGTAAATGTTTGAGTTTTTCCTTTGCAGCACTCATACTGCTTTCTGTAACGCCATAATAAATCTTTATTTTCGGTTCGGTGCCGGAAGGTCTTATACAGAACCATGCTTTATCCCTAAGCTCATAATACAACACATCCGACTGAACAAGAGTCAGTTTCTCCTTTGCCCCCGTTGCGACCTCAAAACGTTCACTTGACAAATAGTCTCTCACTGCAACAGCCTCATATTCTCCAAACTTCACAACCTTGTTTTCTCTAAGGCTTTTCAATGCCGACTTGATTTTTTCCACTCCGTCTTTTCCCTTAAGGGTAAATGAAGTAATTCCTTCAAGGGTATATCCGTACTTGTCAAGTATCTCTATCAAACCCTCATAAAGAGTCAAACCTCTTGACTTGTAATAAGCAGCCATTTCGGCAATAAGCATGGATGCAACAACAGCATCCTTATCTCTTGCAAAGGTTCCTGCAAGGTATCCATAGCTTTCTTCAAAACCAAAGAGATACTTCTTGTCTCCAAATTCATCCAATTGCTTGATTTTTTCACCTATGAACTTGAATCCTGTCAAAACTTCCACAAGCTCAACATTGTAAGCCTCTGCAATAGCTCTGGCAAGCTCTGTTGTAACTATTGTCTTAACGACAAAACCATTGGCAGGGAGCTCTCCTCTTTGCTTCTTTTGAGACAGGATATACTCAAGCAGCAAGCAACCGGTCTGATTACCGGTGAGAGCTACATATTCGCCTTCTTTGTTCCTTACAACAACCCCTACCCTGTCGCAGTCAGGGTCAGTGCCTATAATAAGGTCCACATCTTCCTTTTCTGCCAGCTCAATAGCAAGCTTGAATGCTTCCCTTTCCTCCGGATTGGGTGACTTTACTGTGGAGAACTCGCTGTCCGGCAGCTCTTGCTCTTTAACCACAAGTACATTTTTAAATCCCATTTCGTCAAGTATTCTTCTAACAGGCTTGTTGCCGGCACCATGCAAAGGTGTGTATACGATTTTGAAAGTACTTCCTATTTCTTTAGCCGTCTCGGGGTTTACAGAAAGAGTTTTTAATTTTGAAATATATACATCATCAATTTCCTTGCCTATTATCTTAAGTAAACCCTTCTCTATTGCTTCTTCCTTTTCCATAATCTTAATCTTCGTTATATCCTCAATTTTATTTATGTATGATATAACTTTGTTTGAAGCCTCAACAGGAAGCTGTCCCCCATCTTCGCCATATACTTTGTAACCATTGTACTCTTTAGGGTTATGACTTGCCGTAACAACTACACCGGCAGCAGCATTCAAATGCCTAACTGCAAAAGAAAGCTCCGGTGTTGGCCTTAATTCGTCAAAAAGAAACGCTTTAATGCCGTTTCCGGCAAAAACCTTTGCCGCTTCCAAAGCAAATTCCGGGGATTTGTAACGGGAATCGTAAGCAATTGCTATTCCCCTGTCCTGCATTCCCATGCTGTTTATATAATCCGCAAGTCCTTGGGAAGCTTTTCTGACGGTATAAATATTCATTCTGTTGGTTCCGGCACCTATAATTCCTCTAAGCCCACCGGTACCGAATTCCAAATCTGTATAGAATCTCTCCTCTATTTCCTTCGGATTATCTTTAATACTTAAAAGCTCTTCTTTGGTCTCTGTATCAAAGTAATCATTTTCTACCCAAAATTTATAAAGTGTGCTACTTCGCATATATTTCTCTCCCTCTATATAAAATTAATTCAAAACTAACTCCACAAATGCTTTTTCTCCTTCCCTAGTATACCACATTTTATCCATATTACAATATAAATATTGTGCATCTTTTTTATATTTTAAATATATTAATGGTCTGTTCAAGCCTTGTAGATAACGTACTCAAATCTTCGGAGAGGGAAAGAAGATGCTTTATCAAATCCACCTGTTCGTCCATAGCGGCTGAAATATTCTGAATCTCCCTGATATTGTTTTTGGTACTGTCATTCAGCTTTTCCATGGACTTAATAATATTGCACCGGGCATCTTCTATATGCTGCACATAATCAGTAATACTGGTAATTGCACTGAATATGTTATCCATAAAGCCTACAATGCTGTCAAGCTTATCTATTGTTTCTGCAACAGCATGGTCATGCCCGCTGATTACCTCATTGGAAGATCTAACAGCTTCATTGGTCTTCTCAATAGATTTACCTATATTTTTTAGTTTGGATTCAATATAATTTGCAGACACTCTCGACTGGTCGGCAAGTTTCTTAATCTCAGACGCAACTACACTAAAGCTCTTTCCCGCTTCTCCCGCCCTTGCCGCCTCGATAGTCGCATTCAGCGCCAAGAGATTGGTTTGACTGGAAATGCCTTTAATGGTTGAAGTTATCTTTGAAATCTCTGCCGACTCTCTTCTAAGACTGCCAATAAGCTCGGAGAATTCTTCTATAGTCTTTTTAACTTCATCTGCATTGGTTTTTAGTGTATTGACGGTATCTTTGCCGTCTTCGCTCAGTCTCTTTGCTCCGGTAACAATATTGCTGACATTTTTGAAATCATCGATAATTACTTGAATCTGTTCCGACAATTCATTTACTATAACATCATTGTTCATTATTTCTTGTGACTGGGAGTTGATTTCATCTTTCATTTCGTCAAGCATAGCCGAAAACTCCTCGATGGATGAATAGTTCTGCTGACAGGTTGCGGATACCGTCTGAGATGATTCAACCGCTATGTTGGAGGCATTTTTTATGCTTCCGATAAGCTTTTTCAAATTTTCCGCCATATCCATAAAGTTTACTCCCAGACTTCCTATCTCATCCTTTCTTCCGGTATCACAGTTTACTTCAAGATCTCCTTCTTTTATTTTATTCATTAATTTTATCAACTTCCCAATACCCAAAGAAATATCTCCTGTAATCAGTACCGAAAAAATTATACCTATAATAATGCATACAAAACCGATAAGTATTATAAACCCGGCTACGGAGTTTACATCCCGGGTTATGTTTTCCAGAGGCGTTATAGACACCAAAGTCCATTCCAAAGGTGTATTCTTGATTTCTCTTATAGTGTAAAAAGTAACCATCATTTTCTTACCGTTGATTGTAATATTGTCCTCAATAATACCTCCAAAGGCCGTGACCTGTCTATTTTTCATCTGAATCTCATTTATGCTTTCCTTCACCTTTTCAAGGACCCGAAGATTTATATAGCTATCCCTTTCCCGAAGCCCTTTGAGGGTTTTTTCATCAAGCTCCACCCCTGTATCAGTTTTATACAACAGCTCTTTCACTTCAGTATCTTGTAGAGAAAGCAGATCTGTCTTCTTCAATAATTCAGCCTGGTTTTGCCATCGTTGTTTACATAACTGAGATCTTCAATCAAAAGCCCATTATCCTTGATATCTTGAGGATTAAATATCATGTTATCTTTACTGCCCACTAAAAAAAAGTATCCACTATGAGGAATCTGAACGTCCTTCAGCATACGTTCCATAGCATCTTCCCTGATGTTTATTTGAAGGACTCCAACGCTTTTCAAATTTGTTGCCGTATAAACCGACTTCATAAGAGCAATCGTTGTGTTTCCGCCCTTTCTCCTCAAAAACCCAATATCACTGATATATGTATCAATCCATAATGAATTTACACCGCTTTGTGCAAACTCCCGAGCCGTTATGGAATCGCGATAATCAAATCTTAATTCTTCAAAAGTTCCTTCTCCTCCAAGAATTCCATAGCCGGTGTTGGAAACCAAAGTCAGATTGGCAAGTGTATCAACCCTGTAGCTGTAATATGCATTGAGATAGGGTTTAATAATACTGGCCCATCGGGCACGCATATGCTCATCGTCTGTGTTGTTGATTTCCTCTACGGCAGGAGCAATTGTAATGTCCCTGGTAATAGACATGGCCAAATTGTCAATTTCCTCAAGCACAATCTTTATATTGTTTCCCGTTTGCTCCATTAGTCCTAAAGTACTCTCTTTAGCCTGTTCTATCATGTTATTTGACAGAGTAACAAGAGCATATCCCAAAACCACCGACAAGAGAACAATTGTTATAACAAAGGAAAGGTTTATTTTTAGCCCTATTTTTATTTTATTCATTTGTGACAGCCGAAGCAGTTTTTCAAACCAGTTTTTGTCATTAACCGGATAAGGATTGTGGATTTTTTCCTTTCTCATATTGCTCTCTACACTTTTCATCGATTTCCTTTTTAACTTCCACTTTAATTTAGATTCGGTTAACTGTTTAACTTTCGCCATTGCTTTGGAAATTACGGCTTTTACTCTGCCAAAAGAACCAACCGCCATAGTTTACCACCTCTGTATGCTTATTTGGAGAAGTTAAGCAAAAAGATTACATAAGTAAGTTGGAAGCTATATAAGAATTGTATTGAAATACAGTAACTTTGCAACAAATATAGAAATTTCAAATAATATAGATGATACATGCAAACACATTTTAGTATACATAATCACATTCGGGTATTAAATATGTAGAGTAAATTACAATATTTATTATTATGATTTATCGTGCTAAAGTTTTATGGACTTTATAGGAAATTTCACTTATTTAAAAAGCCTAAATTAAGTAAAAAATTACTCTTATAAACAAAATAGGAAACAAGTATTGCAGCATTGTAACATACTTATTTCCCCGGTTATTTGTATAAATGAATTTAAAATCTTGGACAAAGTTTAAGGCAGGATTCCAAAAGCTAATTTGTAATATTGTGCTTAAAGGCATATATAGCAGCCTGTGTCCTATCAGATACATTGAGCTTTTTGAATATATTTGAAACATGATTTTTGACCGTTTTCTCGCTAATGAAAAGGCGTTTTGCTATCTCCTTGTTGATAAGGCCTTCAGCTATCAGCTCCAATACCTCGCGTTCCCTTGGCGTTAAATTGTTTTCCGGCTTTTTACCTTTTTCATTTACCGTTACCCGGTTAAACTCGTTGACAAGCTCTTTTGTCATGTTCGACTGGATATAAGACTCTCCTTTGTTTACACTTCGTATGGCCTCAACCAGCACCGTAGAATCCGCATCTTTCAGTACATATCCTTCTGCTCCCATCTGGAGGGTCTTAAACAAATATTCTTTATCTTCGTGAATGGTAAGTACTATTATTTTGGCAGCAAGATTTTCAGCCTTCATTTTCTCAATTGCCTGCAAACCATTCATACCCGGCATATTAATATCCATAAGAATAACATCCGGCTGATATTCCTTCGTCAATTTTACGGCTTCCTCGCCGTTTGACGCCTGCGCCACTACAACAATATCCTTTTCAAGCTCCAGTATTTGCTTAAGCCCTTCCCTTACCATAGCATGGTCATCTGCGATTACAACCTGTATCTTATCCATCTGAGACCCCCTCTTCCGGTATTAATGGTACAGTTATAT